>JBGOTX010000136.1:0-5772 GCA_041476705.1 Candidatus Zixiibacteriota bacterium | reverse complement strand
CGTGGCCATAGATATCACCATACTACTTTTTCTTCGTAGGTCAAGCGCCCCGGCGCTTGACATCTTGTTCTTCTTTGACGGGCCCCCTGGCCCGTCGCATCGAGCGTAGTCGAGATGCGAAATTACGCCGTCACCCTGCGCTTGTGCGATGGTCGTTTCCCGACTACGCTTGACACGACGATAATTAGTCAAGCCGCAGGCGGCTTGACCTACGAAGAAAAAGTAGTATGGTGATATCTATGGCCACGCCCACCACAGACTATTACAGCGCGCTTGGGGTGAGCGAAACCGCCTCGCCGGCGGAGATCAAGGCGGCGTTTCGCAAGCTGGCCAAAAAGTATCATCCCGACCGAAACAAGGGGTCAAAATCCTCGGAGGCGAAATTCAAGGAGTTGAGCGAGGCGAACGACACGCTCTCCGATCCGGCCAAACGTGCCGAGTACGACATGATCCGCAAGTACGGTCACCCTGGCGGCCCGCAGTTTGGACAAGATCAGGGACGGAGGCAGTACGAGGGTGAGCCGTCGGCCGAGGGAAAGCGGAGTTTCAGGTTCAATTTCGACCCGCGCTCCGGCACGACCGAGCAATACGAATCGTTCGGGAATCTTGATGAAATCTTGGAAGAGATACTGGGCCGCTCGGAGGGAGGGTCGCCGCGAACAGGTACCCGCAGTCGCTCGAAGAGACCCCAGCGCGGCGAAGATATCGGCGTTATTCTTCCGATCACCTTCACCGAAGCCGCCCTTGGCGCAACCAAAGTATTGCGCGGCAAAAGCACTGGCAAGACGCTGACGGTGCCCATCCCGGCCGGTATCGATGATGGTGGCGAGATGGTACTCGAAGGGCACGGCCGCCCCGGCTTCAACGGCGGAGAGAGCGGTGATTTGAGTATCAGGGTTCACATTCTGCCCGACCCGTATTTCACTCGGCAGGGGAATGATGTATATACCACGCTCGAGATAGATTTTCGACAAGCGATCGTGGGGTGTAAGAAAACCGTGAAGAGTTTGCATCAGACCGTATCTCTGAATATTCCCGCCGGCACCCAGCCGGGGACCAAGATGCGACTGAAAGGGCAGGGAATCCGCGCGCACGGGGTAGTCGGGGACCAGTATGTCGAAATCGCGGTGCGCATTCCGACGCGGCTGACGGAGAAGCAGAGGAAGATGATGGAGGAGTGGGAGGGGTAGGATGAAAAGGGTGTACGTCGTGACAATTGGAGTGTTAATGCTGACGTCGATTGTGGCGGCGCAGACGGCGGATAGTGCAAAAACGCCAATTACGGCGGAAGAGGCATGCAAATTGGCGTACCAGTGGACGGGTTTTGATAAGGGGCGGCCAGAGGATTTGATACCGAAATGTCGGGTGGAGTTGGTGGATTCGGGGTATTTGAAGCAACCAGACTTGAAGCGCCATATGAGTAGCAAGAATCTCTGGCGCGTAACATTCGATTCAGTTCGCCTAGCAAGAACTGGCTGGGACGATGACATGATCAGGTCACAGAAGCTAAGGAGATGCGAGTTATTTTTTGGGCCTTCAGACTCAAGGCTGCTATTGGTTTCTATTTTTGTTCTCGGAACTGACACAAGCAACATCCCGCGACCCGAAGACAGAGAGATTCAAGCTGGAAGAGATTCCCTCGAATTTCAACCAACGCCGATTGACCTGCAAAGTGCCCTAAGCAAGGCTCTCGTGCAGCCATTTTCGAGCAAGCTTGTGGAGTGTGTGTGCGCCCGTCCAAAGTCGAGCGATACTGACAACAGTGGGCCGTATTGGTGGATATGCGCCCACAGCGTAGAAATAGAAGACTTTTTCATCGGTGAGCGGCACAATGGCAGGCAATCGATGTGTATCGACGCCATTACTGGAAAATGGCGATGTGGCTTGGACTTTACCGGCGAGGGTTGGTTTCAGCCGACTTCGGACGACGTGTGCGAATTGGCCTATCGGTGGACAGGATTTGACAAGAGTCAATCGATTGGTCACGTACCGTATTGCCAAGCTGAATTGGTGGATTCGAGTGTGCTTCCATACTCCGAATTGCGAAAAGGAGTGGGTGGTCCGAAGATATGGCGAGCAGTATTCGACAGCGTACGACTGCCACGCCCCAAAGGGGACGGTCAGATTGTGGGTACTCAGAAGCCAATGCGATGCGAGTTGTACATGGATCCAAGAACGGAACGATTACTGCTCGCCAGGGTCGTCGAGGTTGGACTTGACACTTCGACTGTTGCGCCATCGCGATTCCGTCGCTTTTCGCTTGACTCAGGATATCTTAGTAACTCGCCACCAACCTTGAACCTCGCAACCTGTCTTTCCGACGCAGGGGCTTTTCGACTGGTGCATGGAGGAATCTTGGAACTGGCCTATGTTTCACGGCACATGAACTTCGCAAGAGAAGAAGTGTACTGGCGGCTTTTCAGACACGGCGAGGTATTCATACCCCACGAGGGAGTAGCAATCGGTGGGGAAGCTGGCAAATTCGATGTAGAAACGGGTAAGTTTCAGAAGGTTGGTATCCCCTGGAAAGAACGAATGCACTAGAAAAGCATATCGAAACCTCGCGCTGACGCGCGACCACTTTGCGGCGGAGGTTTCGACCTATAAAGTAAAGAGGAAGCGAGATTGCTTCGGTCACGCGAAGCGCGTGACACTCACAATGACGAATATCGAAGGCGTCGTGACGCATGTAGGTCAATCGCGTCTTCGCGGTTGACGTCGCCCTGAGCGGAGTCGAAGGGCGAATCCGGCGCTATCGTTGCAGGCGAGAATTTAGCCGCTCAATAATCAGCGTGCGGGCCTTCTGAAGCGCCGACCCCCGGTGGCTGACGAGATTTTTTTCATCCAGTGACATCTGAGAGAATCGCTTCCCCAGCGGTGGATAGAAAAAGACCGGATCATACCCAAACCCCTTATCGCCCACGACATCTTCGGCGATCAGACCTTCGGAAACTCCCTCAACCGTTTCGATTTCATCAGGTGACCAGGCGACCGCCATCACACACCGGAACCGCGCCGTTCGCTTTTCGCGCGGCACACCCTTGAGATTGGCCAACAGCTTTTCGTAATTGTCGCGATACGTCACGTTCTCCCCTGCATAGCGAGAGGACAAGACCCCCGGCGCGCCGTTTAGGGCGTCGACTTCGAGACCGGAGTCATCGGCCAGCGCGGGGAGTTCGCAAAACTCGGCAATGGCTTTGGCTTTGATGATCGCGTTTTCGGCCAGCGTTGAGCCGGTTTCTTCGGGGTCCGGAAATTCGAGAAAATCCGATCGGGTCAAAATAGTCACGGGGAGATCATCGAGCAGATGCCTGATCTCGGTGATCTTGTCTTTGTTATTGGTGGCGAGGACGAGTTGCATGATCAAAGATGTCGAAACCTCAGGGGTTTCGACCTACTTAATATGTGGAGATATCCACCCTCGTAATCCGATCCACAATCCGTCCCATGAACCGGGTGGCGACTTGAGAGAATTTTTCGGGAACATCGGAGACGAAATATTTGTGCTCGCCGGAGGGGGCGGGGTGCTGGGAATTTCGCGAATTAAGCAGACCGGCATCGGTAATCGCCCGATACGCCACTTTCGCCGTTTCGGCGCCGCTGTCGATCAACGTGACCTTGTCACCCATGACTTCGGAAATGACTTGTTTCAACAGCGGGTAGTGGGTACAGCCGAGAATAAGCGTGTCGATATCCACGTCGTGCATGGTTTGCAGATAGTCGCGGGCGATCAGGTAGGTGGCTTCCTTGTCAATATACCCTTCCTCGGCCAGCGGCACAAAGAGGGGGCAGGCGAGCGAGAAGACTTTCAGGTCGGGGTTGAATTCGTGAATGGAGCGGGCGTAGGCGTTGGAGGAAATCGTGGCGTTGGTGCCGATGACGCCAACCCGGCCGGTGCGCGTGGCCTTGACCGCCGTTTCCGCGCCGGGGTGGATCACGCCGATCATCGGGATCGTATAACTGCCGCGCAGCTCATCGAGCGCGACGGCCGAGACGGTGTTGCACGCGCAGATGACGTATTTGACTTCATGCTCAAGCAAAAAGCTGATATCCTGCGCGGCAAAACGAGTGATAATCTCCTGCGACCGGCCGCCGTACGGGTACCGTCCGACATCGCCGAAATACACGACATCTTCCTGCGGCAAGAGCGTGAACACTTCGCGCGCGACCGTCAGTCCGCCCACGCCCGAGTCGAATATCCCTATCGGTTTGTCCATGTCGTCCCTATGGTTATCAACGTCGTTCGTATTTCGCTTTGAACCGTTTGACCGCTTCGCCGATAGCCCGTGCCATCTGCCGCTGGAAAGATTTGTCGCGAAGCAGTTTTTCCTCGGTCGGGTTCGAGATGAAGGCGGTTTCGACCAGCACCGAGGGGGTGAAGACTTTGTTGAGGACAAAGAAACCGGCCTGATCGACCCCGCGTGACGGAGTTGTCAATTCGCGGCGGAATTCGCGGTCAAGCATCAGGGCAAACTCGTGCGATTCGGTCTGGAACTCAGTCATGATCATGTCGTTGAGGATTCCGACAACCGCGTTGTCGTCATCCTCATTCTTCCTGGCATGAGCGCGGAAGGCCGAATTTTCACGAAGGAAGTAACTGTTTTCCAGTTGCTCCACAGCCCGCGCCGAATCGTTCTTGGCGGGCGCAAGGAAGAAGACATTCCAGCCGCGAGCGCTCTGTTTGGGATTGGCGTTGGCGTGAATCGAGATAAACAGGTCGGCCCCGGCATCGTTGGCAATTTTAGCGCGCTCTTGCAATGAAACCGTTTTGTCCTCGGTGCGGGTCATGATGACCTTGAGTGATTTATCGCGACGAAGCTCGGTGGCGACTTCGCGGGCGATAGCCAGGCACACGTCCTTTTCGCGGGTGTTGTTATAGCCGATCGCGCCATAATCATTGCCGCCGTGGCCGGCATCGACCACGATGACATCGATTTTTTTGTCGGCTCCCGCGGTGATGGACGATGCGGTGGAGTCGCCGGTGTAAGCCGAATCAATGATGGAAATCTGAATTCGGTCGGGGTCTTTCACTAATCGATGATCCCATTTGGCCAGCGGTTTTCGCATCCAGAATGACACCTGGGCCATATTTCCCATCTGATGAGTTTTTAGATCGTACATGAATCTGGAATCTTTGCGCGATTCGATCAGCGGCCCGTTCACGCGGCCGTCGCGGACAGACACATTCAGCCAATTTCCTTCGCTGAGAAAGGCGTCGTAATTGACCGGTCCGGTGAGATAGATTTCGATTAACAGGCCGTTGGCCTTGGATGATATGCTGGCGTCGGCGACATTGTAGAGTCCGGACTTGATTTTCGGGCGTTTGGCCGAAACCGCCACCGGTTCGGCCTGGACCGGGGAGACATCATCGAGAAACGCGAAAAACGTCGGCGCGGGCAGGTACAATTGCCCCGACTGATACACGGCCGGGTAGGTCATATTATTGACGGCATCATCGCGCGTGAAATATGGCGAGCCGATCAAGAAACTCAGGCGGTGATCGCCGTCCGCATAGCCGATCTTATGGCCGATTATTTCCCAGTCCAGCGCGCCGCCCATCGATTGCGAGAGCTCGGAAAAGGAAAAATACTTAAGGCCGGCCTGTTCGATGGTGCCGATCTCCCGAATTTCGTCGCCGATGGTAACCTTCATTTTGCCGCCGGTCGCAAGAGTTGAGACGGCAAAAAGAAGAAGGCCGAGTATGGCTACGCAGAATGTTGAAAATGGCCTATTCATCGACATCCCGTCTTTTAGCGCGCAGAATTCTGCGGT
>JBGOTX010000135.1:0-5796 GCA_041476705.1 Candidatus Zixiibacteriota bacterium | reverse complement strand
GCTGTCAGCAAAGACGCAACATGTATGTCTGAGTATAGCTGGGACAATCTCCCAAAATTACCAGCGACTTCTTCGGAGTAATCCGACGACCCGACAGAATTAACCAGAATGCGTAATCCCGCTGAAGACCACTCACTCTCTTGTCAAGGTAAGAGACGGCCTTCGAATTGTCAACCCAAAAGTTGTGGTATTCGGCGGTCGGACAAGGTGTTAGGGGGTGGTCTCCGCGACCGGTCCCGGTCGCGATATCAGGCAAAAGTCCGAATCCAATTACCGAACTCACGTCGGTTTTTCTGGCCGATTTGTTCCTGGTGATCCGGTTGTAACTTCATCTGAGCCAACGAGGAAGAACCGCGGCAGAAGGTCATTCTTTTGTTTGTTTGGAGACCGTAATGTCCGATTTATGGTTCAAGACTTGCCGGATGGAGGGCCAGTCCGGCCCAAACGGAACCGCCGCCCGGCCGGTCTGGCCGTGCGGCGGGGGAAAGATGCTCAGGGCCTCAGTAGTGGCAAATTGCCGGAGGCGTGAAGCTGACGTACAGGAAGTTGACCAGCGCGATCAGATCGGAGATGTCGACGAGATTGTCAACATCGCCATCGATATTCGCCGACCCTAAGCAAGCCGGCTCGGTGAAGGGTGCAACATACAGGTAGTTGACCAGCGCGATCAGGTCGGAGATGTCAACAAGCTTGTCCGGATCGTTGTCGACGTTGCCGGTCCGGCCGTCGGTGCTGTTGGTTATGCAACACGGGCCAATAGCACATCTGCCGCGAACATAACCGCCCATGTACCACTTTTTCGCCTTGTCGATTCCCGTTTTCAGCGCTGTCGTGTCGCCGTTCTTCACCGATACCAGCGCGGTGTACACGGTCAGCGTATCAAGCGTCGGTAGGCCGCTCTTGTAGGTCATAACCATGTGCAGGTCTTTGGCCTGAACCGGTGCCGCGGACAGTCCGGGGTGAGAACTCATTTGATTCCAGAAATACGTTCCACCGGTCGTGCTCGTGTCCGAGTCATACTTGAACAGCGTGTCGTTGAGCATGGTATAGGCACCGTAGAAGGCAACGTCGTTGAAGCACGTATCCGCCAGGAGTTCGGCCGGCGTGTACATGCCCAGGAAGGCGATACTGCCATACCGATTGGAGTGTTTCTGGCATCGGGTACTCGAAGTATCGAGCCCTTGTTGGTACACCACGCTTTTCGACACGAGTATCCGACCGTCGTTGGTGGCCGCGTCCGGTGTATAGGTCGGAATATCCCAGTCGACCACCTCTCCCAGTGTCACGTTGGATTTCGGGCCACCGATTCCGTAGAAGACGGTCTTCTGGATGATGAAATTGCAGGTGTCATTGCCGACTGTCGGAGCGTAATATGTCCGGCGCACGCCGATGGATGTGTCGCGGTTGACGAAGGTGCCGGTGTAGTAACCGTCGTAATCGACCGTAGTGATCGGACCGGCCCCCGACCCCTGCGCATACGGCTTGAACGCTTTCGTGCTGGTAAAGTTGTTGTGGTAGAGGGCATTACTGTACACCAGGCCGTTTGACCGAATCACGATCGGGCCGCCATCATAGGCATAGACGGAAGCCGTGGTGTCACAATCGCCGCCCACCGCGACATAATCCATGTTCACCCTTTTCAAGCCGAGCCGGCCGATCTCGCCGTTATTCGACACGACCAGCCGGGTGCAGGTAGTCGACACCGTATCCCATTTCATATCCACGAGCGTATCGGCCACCAGGTACTGGTAAATCTGAACAATGACCGAGTCTCGCGGAGATTTGGCGTTGGATTTCATGTAGACATATCCGTTCAGGGTGTAAATGGTCCCCGGAAGGTTGACCGCGCCGCCCAGATTGACGTACACCTTAAAGGTGTCGGTGTTGGGCGAGCCGGCCGGGACCGAAAGCGAACTGGCCGAAGTTCCCAACCAGTCGAATGTTTGGGCCGACTGCTTGACGACGCCGATGGTCGTAATATTCAGGGTGGCGTTTCCTTCGTTGGTGACGATCACCGGAATGGTGTCGGTCTGCCCGTGATGAACCCAACCAGGGTATCCCATTGATGTCGGCGTATACAGAATTTGCGGGGCCGCCACCGGATCGACGCAGGCGAGGCGCATCCATTTGAGCGGATTGAGCGTGATACGGCCGTAAGTGGTTGCGCTCCGCCAGCCCGGGCCGGGCCAGTGATCTTCAGTGTACAACAAATGCAGAAAGTTGTTGCCGGAATATGAGCCGGGGGAGGGCGTCGGATCGACCAATTCGGTGCCGGGCCAGATCAGGCTGACCGGGGTGCCGTTGGTGTCGAAGCTGGTGACGTCCATCCCATACCGGGACATCGTAGCGCGGGTGTCGTTCATGCACACGCCGCCAGTTCCTGTCGATGAATCACACTTGGGCGTGTAGGTTTTGGTCAGATTGCGGGCGGCATCCCAAAGCGTGCCGTCGAGGTCGTTGGACACGCACATGAAGATTTCGCCGTTGGCCGCATAGAGCCGCTGGGTATACGAGGACGAGCAGTCATCAATGTTGGCCGGCGTGGTGGGGGTTGCGTCGTTGCCGAAATAGTTGCAGTACTGGCTGAAGACGATGTAAAGTCGGTTGTTACACTCGGAAACATCAACATACCCGACATACGAAACCCCCGGACTGCCGAATCCGCAGACGATCTGGTTGGCGTCTGCGCCCCATTCGGCGTTGTGCACCTTGGCGATCCGGCCGGTGCGGTCGGTCCAGTGGAAAATACTCGATTGGAGGTCATCCCAGAAGAAGTTGGCAATGCTATATACATTCGCCGGAAGGGGACGGGCATACCAGACGATGTGCAGAAATCCCTGAAGGTCATACAAGCATTTGGTTTCAGTGTAGGCGGAATACCCAGCCACCGAGCGCTGGTACTGGGTCAGATTGACCGGCGCATGCCAACTCAGGCCGACACTGTCAGAGACCCGATAGAAAATATCGATGTCATTGCGCTGACGGTGCGCGTACCCCGACGGACTGTACGCGCAGTAAGCGATCGCCACTTTGGGCGATACCCGCGAGGCGGTGATGGTCGGGACGGCGTTAAACCGGCAGGTGTCAATCACCACCGGGCCGATCCAGGTGCCGCTTCCCGCCGTGGTGCCGATTTTGCGGAAATAATTGACGGTGTTTTGCATGAAGGCGTCGGCCGGAGGCGGGTTGGGGGACGAGTTGCTTTCGGTGGCGACAACGTGGGTGATGGTGTCACCGGCCCATTCCTGAATTTCGATGCGAGGGTGGTGCAGGGCGTTGGCTTTGGTGAGAAATCCGTCATTGTATTGACTTGAGTCGATCACCGTTCCGGCGCCGAACGTACAGGAGAATTTGGCGGTTTGAAAATAGAAATGGTTGTCGAGCACGCCGCTGATATTGTCATCGCCGGCGACCACCACCATTCCCTTGGAATTGACATCGGAAACAACCCAACTGCCGATATCGGTCGACGATGGCTGAATCTCGCAACCGGCCCCCGCGCCGCGCGGCCAGGTACCCGCAATAGGATCATAGACGTTGTAACCATACCGCGATGTGCCGGTGGCCGAGCCGGCGTCGGAATAGGTGAATTGGATATACGGCCTCTTGCGGAAATCGACCATGCGGCCGCCGCCGGGACGGTACTGGTCATCCATGAACGTATTATCCACCCCCGCACCCGGCGAGGCCGCCGTGTTGGTCGGAGTGGCGACGCTCCCGAGCGAAACACGCGGGGGTATGGCCGACTGACTCGGCCGGTCGTCGAGTTGTGAAAGGTCTTCCCAGCCGATGCGCTCGGCTCTTTTCACGGGAAAACTGTAGGTCATGATCTTGCCGGTCACCGGATCGATCCGGGGAGCCGCCTGATCCCACGGCGACTTCGCCTCGGCTTGACCGACGACGAGAAGAATCGCCGCCATGCCACAGAGAATAATTGATACCACTTGTTTCACGTCAACGCCCTTTCGCACAAAGTATGTTCCTGAGAGCTTGCGCGTCGATGCCGCTCAAATCATTCATTGTCATATATCGATACACATTCAAGAATTGCAGGTAACGATGACCGGAATCGGTACGGCCCGATGGGGAGTACCGACGCCCGATACCTCAAAAATAATCGATATTGACTATTCTGTCAATGAAAGAATCGGGGGTAATGACCAACGCAACGGCCGCCGTATATGAGAACGGCGGCCGGTCAATTCATTGGATTTGATTCGGCTCAAATCCCCGGGTCGTTGGGCACCGGGCGCATGATCCAGAAATCACGCGGGTAGAGCCGTTGGACATCGAAGTCCCCCTCCACCTGATGCAGATAATTCTGGTACGACTCGAACTGTTTTTCCGGGCCAATGATGAAATACAGGGCGTCGGCTTTATCGACCGATTCCTGCGCGCCGGGGCCGTATCCGGGCAGAACCAGACCGTAGACCGATTCCATCCGCGACTGAAGTTTGTCGTAGAATTTCGGGTCCTTGCGCAAATCCATGATTGTACTGCGGAATCGTTTCACTTTGTCGGGGGTGAGGGAGTCGGCCAGATTGGAGGCCATCGCCTCACCGCGAGATTCGTACGTGTCGCCCGCCCGGTTGAGGGCAAACGCCTGCGATACGGCGTAGTCGGCCAGCGACGGGTCGTGCGGCGCTTTCTTCAATTCATTCACCACGAACGACATGGTCTGTGCCAGATCGGGGCACCGCTCGGCGTAGTACACTATTCGTCCGTTGGCTTCATTACTTCGGAGTCCGTTGGAGTAGGCCAGGCCGGCTCCCCAGGTTTTCATGAACATGGAATGTGCTCCGCCGCCGCCGTACAGGCGAGCCGAGACGAAATTCAACAGCTTTTCCGGATCGGAATCAGTCAGCGAAGCGCACTCGGCAGTATTAACAAATACTCCCGAGCGGGTGTTTTCGTTTACCAACCCGACAAAGAGGGGGTGTTTGAGGCCGGGGGTGCGTTCCTTGAGGTGATTGGTGACGAGCGGTTTGTCGGCATAGGTTTGGCGCACTGAAGGTGTTTTGTCGAGTTTTTGCACCACGGCTGTTAGTGCCGGCCCGATCTGTTTTTGACTGGTGGCCGAGCCGATCACGAAACCACGCGCGTTGTCTTCGCGAAAGACCAGTGCGATCACCGCCTTAATTTGATCGAGCGCCTGTTGAGCGGGAAAGCGGAAGTCGGCGTCCATTTCTTTGCAGAGGTAGGCAATATCGTTTCCCACAGAGTTGTCGGGAAGATCAGACAGTGACTGCTTGAGGTCCTTGAGGGCATCGGCGATGACCGGCCCGGTTTCCGGTTTGAGCTTGATCGCCTGATTGGCCAGGGCCGCGACTTCGGCTTCGACGGCCGTAGTGTCCGTTTTGTCGCCGGATAATACGCCGAGTAAGTGGCGAATCCGGTCGCGATTGGCGTGACTGCAGGTCGCCGCCAGCTTGTTCATGAAGCGGGAAAATCCGTCCCCCTCGGTGGGGGACCCGGACGGGCGCAGGAGCCACCGGAGTCGATGCAACATATGAATGCGGGTCAAGAATGAATTCGCCGACAGCAACAAAGGATTATTCTGCCGCCAGTAGGTGTAGGCGGGGTTTTGCACCCAACTTTCCTCAGAGTTGCTCATCGTACCGCGAAGTTGTCCAAGTTCCTGATCGATCGCGTCGCGGATGCGGGGAAGATTCTCGGCCCGCAAATCGGTTTCAAACATCGTGCTCGACAGCCAGTCAACCGCCTTCCTAATCTCAACGCTGTCGCTTCCGGCGGCTCGCACCACAAGTTCGACGCGGCCGGAACGGAAATTGGCGT
>JBGOTX010000134.1:0-5833 GCA_041476705.1 Candidatus Zixiibacteriota bacterium | reverse complement strand
TCTCAAGACCGCCGAGGGAAACCGGGTGAATAATTATCGCGACTGGGGGATTCCGCTGGGCCGACGTTTCCGCGCTCTCAAACTCTGGTTCGTAATCCGCAGTTACGGCGTGTCAGGTCTTCAGACGATCATCCGCCGACACATTGAATTGGCTCAGGCGCTGGCCAAACGGATCGAGTACACCGCCGACTTCGAGCTTCTCGCGCCTTCGCCGCTCAACCTGATTTGTTTTCGGCATCACCCCAAAGGGGTCGACGATACCGCAACGCTCAATGCTCTGAATGAACGTCTGGAAAATACGTTGAACTCAAGCGGTCAACTTTTCCTGACGCACACCAAACTCGGCGGCGCTTATGTCCTTCGCCTGGTTATCGGTCAGACGCAAGTGACGGAAGATGATGTAAAGAAGGCGTGGGAGTCGATACAGAGCACTGCCCGGAGATAGAATTATTTCTTCAATTCCTCCGCCCAGTTTTGAACAATGACAATGGGCGTCGAACCTTCTCCCGCAAGGACACTTACGACGAAATGTTGACCATCAGGGAACGGGTCCCAACATTGAAATCCGGCGGCCAACACCGCCCGAAACAATTCCACCTCATGACCCACATGAAATTCGGTTCCGTTGGCATTCACGTCCACCGCAACGGCCGTGCCATCGCCCCGAATGTAGTAGAGTTCCTTTCCGTCAGCCCGCCACCTGGGATACCTTCCCCCCGCCGCGGATATCTGCCAGCGCCCCGGACCGGCGTTGACGTCTTCACCGGGTCGGGTAGTCGCCGAGCCGGGAGCAACCGGAGACGGCATCACGAATACCTGTCTGCTGTTTTCAATTGTTGACGCGAATGCAATCCAGCGACCGTCGGGAGAAAAGCGTGCCGAAGTCACAACGTCCCGACCATCGAGAAACGAAATCACGCGTGAGCTGTTTTCGAGCGAACGAATTGTGACAATAGAAAAACCTGGCGCAGAATAGTCTGCTGTACCGCACAGCAGGTACCGGCCGTCGGCCGACCAGTCAAGTGTCCTTATGGCACTTACGCTATCCGATGTCAGCCGCTGCTCCTCTCCGGCTCCGCTTATAAACAACGAACGTACTTCGCTGATACGATTCCCCGTCTGACGACCCCGAACAAGCGAGAAGGCTATCCGATCTCCGGAGGGAGACAGGATAGGGAAATCTTCGTCATCCGGGCTGAAAGTCAAACGTCGCCGCATGTCGCGCTCAAGGTCATAGTAATAAATATCGCCGGTCGGGACTTCCTGTGTTGTGTACGCCACGCCGCGCGCGTTGCGAGCAAAGTAGATGTTATGAATGTTACCGCCGGGACCAATGGTCCGAACAAGCTTGCCGTTGCGATCAAGCGTCTCCAACTGACAACCTTGTTTCCCCCCAACCAACTGATATACGAGAATCCCTGTTTGTGAAACCGAGAAATTGGCTTTCCAGGTGGTGCGGTCTGCCTGCACCCTTTCTCTCGTTGCAACGGGCTCGCCGCTCAGTCGGCCGGTCTTCTGATCGAACGGTTGTACGAACAAGACACTGTCGCGCACGAAGAACAAGCGGCCGTCGGCATATGCTCCGTCGGCGAGCGAGGATAGCACCGGGTGCATTTCTTTGCCGTCGAGTGACGCCCACCAAATTCCGTTTATTGAGCTGTCGGGCGCGTCGTGATTGCCGGCAAAGAAGATCACATGTTGACCGTCCGGCAAGAGAACCGGCCAGCGACAGGTGGTAAATCGAATCGAGTCACGATGAGTCGCCTGCACCGGCGTTCCGCCGGAGGCAGAAACGGTAAACAGGTCGCTTTGAAAGCTTGGGCTGAAGACGATCACGTCCCCCGGCCCCCAGGCGCCGCCTCGCCCGGATAGAACGGGACATAGAGTCAGCACTTGTCCCGTGGGAATGTCGACTCGTTTTAGCTGGCTGGAAGCGAAAAATCCGATCGAGTTACCATCGGGGGACCAGAATGGAAACGACGCGCCTTCGGTGCCGGGGAGTACACGCGATGTCAGGTCTGAAAGATCGCGCATCCAAACCCGTGCTCCTCCGGGTGAAACAGCAACAAAGGCGATTCGCTTCCCGTCCGGCGAAACGACCGGGGGTCCGGCATTGTCTCCGCCAAACAAAAAGACTGACTCGGGAGGAGCGGAAATAGTCGCCCGGATTATCGGCACCGACGTCTTGTTTTGCGAATACAAGTAACTGCCGACCGCTATCAGTATGGCCAGCGCCGCAATTACCCAGCCCGACCAGGCAGGAATCCGCGATTTGCGAGCAATTACGGATGCGGCTGATACTTTCGAGCCACCTTCGGCAATCCATCGCAATTCATCGACCAGATCGCGCGCCGATTGCCAGCGTGAGTTTGGATCTTTGGCAAGACATTTTTTGAGCACGCGGTCAAGCGCCGGCGGTGTGGTTGGTTTGAGTTCGGTAATGGAACGAGGCTCGCGCTCAAGAATCGCCGCGATAAGACTCGCCTGACTTTTGCCTTCAAACGCCCGCAAACCCGTTATCATCTCATATAGCATGGCGCCAAAAGCGAAGATGTCACTTCTGGCATCGGCTTCGCCCCCTTCAAGTTGTTCCGGCGCCATATAATGAAGGGTGCCAAGAATTGTACCGGTACCAGTGAGCGGCGTAGTCTGCGTAAGACCGTCTGCCACTCCGCCTTCTACCTTCAACTTGGCGAGACCAAAATCGAGGAGCTTGGCTCCCTCTTTGGTGATGATCACATTGCCGGGCTTTAGATCGCGGTGTATCAGGCCGCGCTGGTGCGCCACGCTGAGGGCATCGCCGATCTGGATGGCCCAGCGGAAAAGCTCTTCATTTGAGAGCGGGCCGCGTTTGACCCGCTCCGACAGAGTTTCTCCCTCAAGGTACTCCATCACGAGATAGTCGATTCCGTCCTGGTGACCGACATCATGAAGCGTACAGATATTGGGATGATTCAAGCTGGAGATCGCTTTGGCCTCGCGGTCAAAGCGTTGGCGAAGGTCGGCGTTCCCCGCAATGTGAGTGGGGAGCACTTTGATGGCGACAGTGCGGTCAAGGCGCGTATCTTTCGCCTTATACACTTCACCCATTCCCCCCGCGCCGGCGGGAGAGACAATTTCATACGGACCCAGTTTGTTGCCTGCCGAGAGGGTCACTTCTTCAGTTCCTCTGCCCAGTTCTGGACCACAATGAACTCCGCGGCGTTTCCTTGTTCGGCGGGGGCAAGAATCAGGAAATGCGGGCCGTCGTTGGTGACCGCATACGGCACGTGCGTATTGGTGCCGCTCCAGATGTACCGATGGTTGAACAATTTCACCGGCGTTCCGATCTCAAGTCCGTGCTCGTATGAGATGGGGACGGCCATAAAGTCGAAATCGGGGGAGATATAATAGAGCTCCCGGCCGTCAGCCCGCCACAGCGGAGCGCGGCCCCGCTGGGTTGATATCTGCCATTTGCCGCCGGTCGGGCCAAGTTCCCGAACATATATTTCCGGCCGGTTGGTTTCATCGCTCTGGTAGGCCAGGAATTTGCCGCTGGGCGACAACGCCCCGCGCTGTTCAGAATACGGTTGCGCCAGGAGTGGTTCCGCTTTGCGCGTGGCCGTCGAGAACTGCCACATGTCCACATTATTGAAGGAGACGGATAGCAGGGCCGTGGCGCCGTCGCGGGAGATATCGGTCACGGATACGTCGTTGGTGTCCATCGCGAAAAGCTTTTCATCGGTGCCGGTGCCGTTGGCATTCCGTTGCCAGACGGAGAAGCGTCCCGCCGTCCGGTTAGATGTGTAGATCACTTTGGATCCATCGGGAGTCCACACCGGCCAGGCATTGACGGCGGGGCCGAAGGTCAGGCGGGAGGCCACATCGCGCTTGATGTCCCTCACCCAGATGTCGACGGCGTTCGCCTGCTCGGCTTGAAAACCGTAGGCGATCCGAGAATTGTCCGGCGAGAGGGCAAAATCGAGATATCGACCCGAAGGTCCGATCAGACTGGTTGAATCGCCTCGACGGTTCACCCTGAGTATTGAACGGGAACCGCCTGACTGACCGCGCTGATAGATAAGTGTTCCGTCATCAGACGCGCTGAACAGGGCGCGCTCGGCGAGGGCCGATATGCTTCCCGACAGCGGCACCGGTTCGCCGACAAACTGCAACTTCTTCGAATCGAATTGGTGGGCCACAAGGAGTTCATTCTTAAGATACAGCACATACCCACCGGCGTAATCGACTCGAGAATTCACCCGGGTGAGAACTGTCGCATCCAGTGAACGTATTGATCCGACTTTGAGCGTATACTCTTCGGCTGAAGAGTCGCGATCTGATAGAAACAGAAAATGCTCACCGTCGGGCAGGAAACAGGGCCAGGCGGCCATGTGTTCTCCGTGCGCGTGGTCTATTCTGCTGGCGGCGGTTGGGACGCCTCCCGAAGCCGGCACCTGGCGGATGGAATCGGTGCGGGCGCCATCGAAGAGAATGACTCCGCCGGTTCCCCATGCTCCATCAGAGCCATTGGTCGCCTCGCACACGAGTTGCGCCAGACCGCCTGCGATGGAGACTTTCTTTAATTGATTGGCTTCGAAAAAGGCAAGTTGCTTGCTGTCGGGTGACCAAAATGGGCGCGAGTTGTCCCCCTGAATCTTGACCAGAAGATGCGCCTCCAGAGTATTCAGAGGCCGAATATAGATGCCGGTCTGGCCCATCGTGTCAACAGCTTGAAAAGCGATCAAAGTGCCATCGGGGGACAATCTTGGCCACGTAATCGAAGCCAGCCCCGTTGCCGGAGGAATGACCCAGCGGGCCACTTTTGGCGTGGGAGTGGTTCGCGTGAATTGTACCACTCCGAGTGTAGCGGCGGCCGCGCCCAACGCTACCACTGCACCCCATAGAATGCGCTCGCGGAGTTTTCGACGAGCCGAGACTGAAATCGGTATGCCGACCTGAGAACCACCCTCGGAAATCCATTGTAAAGCGCGCTTGAGATCACCAGCCGCCTGCCAGCGATGATCGGCATCCTTCTCCAGGCACTGCCTGATAACCCGATCGAGCATGGGCGGCGACAACGGTTGAACTTCAGCGACCGGGCGCGGCTGTTCCTTCAAAATCGACGCGATCAAACTTGCCTGACTCCCCCCCTCAAAGGCCCGCTTGCCGGTCACCATCTCATACAAAATCGCGCCGAAGGAGAAGATATCACTGCGGACATCCGCCTCTTTCCCCTCGAGTTGTTCGGGAGACATGTATTGAAGCGTGCCGATAATCGTTCCCTCGCCGGTCAGCGGAGTCGTCCGGGTAATGCCGCTCACCCCCTTCACGATGCCGCCTGCCTGTTGAAGTTTGGCGAGTCCAAAATCCATCAATTTGGCCCCACCCTTGGTCAGCATGATATTCCCCGGTTTCAGATCGCGATGCACCAGTCCCTGGCGATGCGCCTTGTCCAGGGCGTCGGCCACTTGTATGGCGATTGTCAGAAGTTCCGGCCCGGGCAATGCCCCTTTGGTCAGGCGGGACGCAAGCGTTTCACCGTCGAGATATTCCATCACCAGATAATCGATCCCATCCTGATGACCGACATCATGGAGGGTACAGATATTCGGATGATTCAAGCTGGAAATGGCCTTGGCTTCCCGGTCGAAGCGCTGGCGAAGGTCGGCGTTATCAGCTATCTGGGTTGACAGAACCTTGATCGCAACCGATCGGTCGAGCCGCGTGTCCTTTGCCTTATAAACTTCACCCATGCCGCCCGCGCCGGCGGCGGCCTCGATGAGATACGGACCTAGTTTAGTGCCAATTGCAAGGGTCAAAGGATAACCTCTATCTTTTAATAACCAGTAAT
>JBGOTX010000133.1:0-5852 GCA_041476705.1 Candidatus Zixiibacteriota bacterium | reverse complement strand
GGGATCAATATCGATACAGTCGTGTCGTTCACGTTTGTGCTTGGATCGAGCTTGGCCGCGGCCGCGGCGATTCTGTACGCCTCGATCTATTCCAAGGTCGATCCGCTGATGGGGGTGTACCCCGGGCTGAAGGCCTTTGTCGCGGCGGTGCTGGGCGGGATCGGTAATCTGGCCGGCGCGGCGCTCGGCGGGCTGATAATCGGACTGACGGAAACGTTTGTGACCGGATATATCTCGTCGACTTTCAGAGATGCAATCGCCTTTTCCATTCTTATTTTGATCCTGCTGTTCCGGCCTTCGGGACTGCTCGGCAAGAGCGAGTCGGAGAAAGTGTAATGGCGCTCTGGACCGACCATCGCTCCCAGCTTTACCTTGCGGCGGCGCTGATTGTATGTGTATTGCTGTCGCTGTTTGAACACCAGATCAGCCCGTACTACTACACGGTGATTATCTACATTGGAGTCAATGTCATTCTGGCTTCAAGTCTCAATCTGATCAACGGTTTTGCCGGACAGTTTTCGCTGGGGCACGCCGGATTTATGGCTATCGGCGCCTACACCGCCGCCGAGACGACCTATCTGGTTGGAGCGCAACCCGGGACCGTGAGCGGCAACATTTTGTTTCTGGTCGCTTTGCTAATCGCCGGACTTGTCGCCGCCATTTTCGGTGTGCTGGTGGGGATTCCCAGTTTGCGTTTGAAAGGTGATTACTTGGCGATCGTCACCCTCGGATTCGGCGAAATTATCCGCGTCATAATCCAGAACCTTGATTTTCTCGGTGGGGCGCGCGGGTTCACCGGTATTCCCAAGATTACCAACTTTGCGTGGGTGTTCTGTCTGGCGGCCATTTTGATTTTCATGATCGCCAACCTGGTGCGGTCTACTTATGGCAAGGGATTCTTGGCGGTGGCCGACGACGAGATCAGCGCCGAGGCGATGGGGATCAATTCCACGTATTACAAAGTCGTGGCGTTTGTCACCGGGGCGTTTTTCGCCGGAATGGCGGGCGGCCTGTACGCCCATTTCGTGACTTACGTTAATCCATCGCAGTTCGGCTTTGTCAAATCGATCGAACTGGTGGTGATGGTCATTGTCGGCGGAATGGGCAACACAGTCGGCGTGATACTCGCGGCCACCCTGCTGACGATTCTTCCGGAGGCGCTGAGGCCGATAGCCCAGTATCGGATGGTGATCTATTCACTCATGCTGGTGATCATTATGATTACCCGGCCGCAGGGGCTGTTTGGACGCGGCATCTGGATGAAAAAAGTGTGGCGGCGGTTCACCCATGCCCCAAGAGCGGCGGAGCAGTAGGATATGGCCGAATCGATCCTGTCTCTTCGTAAATGCACCATGCGGTTCGGCGGTCTGACGGCTGTCTCCGAGCTTGATATTGAGATCGAGTCCGACGGGCTGATCGGCCTGATCGGTCCCAATGGCGCGGGCAAAACAACCGTGTTCAACATGATTACCGGCTTTTATCGGCCGTCCGAGGGCGACATTCAATTTGACAATCGCAGTGTGGTCGGTCTGAAGCCGTTTGAAATCTCCAAGCGAGGGATTGCGCGGACCTTTCAGAATATTCGCCTCTGCCCTTCGCTGTCGGTCTTTGAGAGCGCTCAGGTAGCGCAGGCCAAGATAATCGACTATGGTTTCTTTCACGCCGCCGGGGACCTCGTCCGCTGTCGGCGGCAAGAAAAGAGCGTACGTCGCACCATTCTCGAGACGCTGGATATCTTTCATCTGACGGACGAGATGGACGAGCCCTCGACCTCGCTTCCCTACGGCGACCAGCGCCGGCTCGAAATTGTCCGCGCTCTCGCCACGCAGCCCCGTTTGCTCTTGCTCGATGAACCGGCGGCCGGGATGAATCCGTCGGAAAAAGTCGAGTTGATGGAACTGATCAAGTCGATCCGCAAGCGGTTCAATATCGCTATTTTGATGATCGAACACGACATGAGAGTCATCATGGGAGTCTGTGAGCGAATTTGCGTGCTCGATTACGGCGTCAAAATCGCCGAAGGTACCCCCGAACAGATTCAGCGGCACCCGAAAGTAATTGAGGCGTACCTCGGAGAGCAGGTGGAATAATGCTCGAAATCACCAACCTGCAGGTAAAATACGGCGCGATCACGGCCCTCAAGGGGATTTCGCTCGGAGTCGAGTCGGGTAAGATTGTCACCCTGCTCGGAGCGAACGGTGCGGGAAAAAGCACGACCCTGCGAGCCATTTCCGGTCTGGCCAAAGTGGCCGGCGGATCGATCCGCCTCTGGGGGCAGGAGATCGGTAATTCACCGCCGCATAAAATCGTGGCGGCCGGAGTGTCGCAATCACCCGAAGGCCGAATGATCTTTGCTAACCTGTCGGTTCGTGAGAATCTCGAAATGGGCGCGTATCTCCGCAAGGACCGCCATGCTCTGGCCGAAGATCTGGACTATATTTTCACCCTGTTCCCCCGGCTTAAGGAGCGGATCGGTCAGCCCGGCGGAACCTTGTCGGGGGGGGAACAGCAGATGCTGGCAATTGGCCGTGCTCTCATGGCCCGCCCCAAACTTCTGCTGTTGGATGAGCCGTCGCTCGGTATCGGCCCCATTCTGGTCAAGGCGATCTTCGAACGGATTCTGGAGATCAATAAGGAGCGGGGACTCACTATTCTTCTGGTCGAACAGAACGCCCACATGGCGCTTAAGGTTGCGCATTACGCCTACGTGCTCGAGACCGGCACTATCACGATCCACGGCTCGTCGGCCGAAATCGCCCGCAATGAACAGGTCCGCAAGGCCTACCTGGGCGAGAGCTGAAATCGGCTCGTACAAACTCTTTCACCCGACCTCTTTCCCCCATATATTGTTGACTTCAAATTCCCGGCTCCCGTGTACAACCTTTCCGGGAATGACCTTGAGATCACGTGGAGGAATCTGTGACTGATCAGTTATCAACGGACATAAAGCGGTTCGACCGCACCAATGCCATTATCGCCGGCCTCGTCTTTCTGTTTGCCTGGATTGTTTACGCGATGACGGTCCAACGGACCATATCGTTCTGGGACTGTGGTGAGTTCGCCGCCTGTGGACGCTCTCTTGGCATCCCCCATCAGCCGGGGTATCCCCTGCTGGTCCTTTTTGGCCGGGTATTCTCGATGTTGCCGACAGTCGAAGATCTGGCCTGGCGCATGAACCTTTTTTCCGTGACCGTGACGGCGTTAGGCGTGATGTTTGCCTATCTGTCGGCGGTGCGGCTTATCCGCATCTTTATCGGCGAGTCCGAAGATGCGCTCTTGCGGGCGATGACCTATATCGGCGCCATCACCGGGGCGATGCTGGTGGCCTTTGGCGACAGCAACTGGGCAAACGCCGTCGAGTATGAGACCGGTGGCCCGCTGGGCTGTATGGCCATGATTCTCTTCTGGTTGACTTTGCGGTACGTCGACTATCGCGGCACCGAAAAGGGAACGCACACCATGCTGTTGACCCTATATCTCGCGCTGTTAAGTCTCGGATTTCACCAGATGCCGTTTTTGGTGGTCCCGTTTGCGGCCATTATCTTTATGTTCAAGGCCGACGCCACCCTTCGTGACTACGTCATCGTCTGTGGTTTTGTCATACTGGAACTGGTGCTGGTGCTCGCTTTTTCGCAGGTCGATCGCGGCTCGGTTGTCTTTGCGCTGGTGTCCGTAATTTTTGGGCTGATCGTCGCGCTCATGTTGAGACACAAACTCAACTGGGGAGTAGTGATCGGCCTGGCGTCCATGTGCACGATCATGGTCAGCTATCGATGGTATCTGTACGCGTTGCCGATCACGCTCGTGGTTGTCCTGTTGTTGGCGTGGATGAGCCGTCGACTCAAATTGAACTTTGACTGGAAGATCAGTCTGGCAATTATCGTCGTGGCTTTCATGGGATTCTCAGTCGCCGCCTACCTGCCCGTTCGATCGATTTAAAATCCCCGTATCGATATGGGCAACCCCGATCGCGACGTCAACACGCTGATCAATTACCTCGATCGCAAGCAATACGGAAGCCAGTCGATGGTTGATCGCATGTTTGCGCGTCGCGGGGACCTGGCCAATCAATTCGGGCGCCATCCCCACATGGGCTTCTGGGGGTATTTTGAAACCCAGTTCAGCGAGGGCAGCTGGTCGTTTCTTCCTTTTCTTTTGCTGGGTGCTTTCGGCATCTGGAAGGTGGCGAGTCGGCGGGGTGAAGTCGGCTGGCCTTTTTTGGTTTTGCTCCTATTATCATCGGCTGGGTTGGTGCTGTATATGAATTTCGCCGACGGCACCCGCTACAATTTCCGCACGGGTGATGCCTATCTCGAAGTCCGGGATCGTGACTATTTCTTCCAACTTGCCTACATGTTCTTCGGCATTGCTATCGGAGTTGGAGTGGCGGCGCTGGCCAAGACGCTTCGCGAAGTTCTGTCGGAACGTCAGTCTCCATTGGCGCGACCGGCGGTTCTGGCCTGCGCTGTTCTGGTGCTCCTGCCGGCGGTCAGCTTTTCCCGCAATTACTACCACAACGACCGCTCACAGAACCGGATCGCCTACAATTACGGGTACAACACCCTGATGAGTTGCGACAAAGACGCCGTCCTGTTTACTTCAGGCGACAATGACACCTATCCGTTGTGGGCTTTGCAGGAAGTATTCGGGTTCCGCACCGACGTCCGAATTGTCAATCTCTCGTTGCTGGGCGCAGACTGGTATATCTGGCAGAGAAAGAGCCAGTTCGACGTCCCCATTCCGTTGTCGAAGGAACAGATTCTTATCGAAACTTATGACGCGAACGAGCTCGTCGAAGCCCGACCGGCCAAAATGTTTACCGACCGCGCCCGCGGACGTCAGGCCTATCTGAGACCAACTCTTTACGAAAATCGCATCCTGACGGTACCGCAGATGCTGGTTGACGAGATCGTGCTGGATAATCGGTGGCGTGTCCCGATCTATTTCTCCGCCCCGCCGTACGCGGAATCGCCGCTCAAACTAAGAGATCGGGCGGTATCGGTTGGTCTGGTGTATCGACTCGACCGCGAACCGGCGACCAGCAGTGTCGACGCCGATAAATCGTATGATCTGTTCACCCGGACGTTCATCCATGGCGGTTACGAAAACTCGCGCGTATACCGCGATGAGAATGCCACCAACGTGATGGTGACATATGGATACACCAGTAGCAACCTCTATGATGAGCTGATGCGCCGCAACGACACGACGCGCGCTCTCAACCTCTTTGATCTGATCAGCGCCAAGTATCCGGAGTACTGGCAATTGCCTATGCAGGTAGCCGCGGTGAACGATCATTTGGGCGATTCGGCCAAATCGGAAGTAGTGCTGACCCGGCTCCTTGATACGCTCAAGGCGTTCCACGAAGCCAGCCCGACCAATTTGACGTATATGTCGGACTACGGAATGATCATGGTGGAAATCGGGAAGAGACACAAAGATCAGATCAGGATACAGGAAGGGCTCAAACTCATGTGGGCGGGGTTTGAAGGAAATTGCAATTCGGCGCTGGCGTTTCGCAAGCTGGTCTCCACGCTCGGACAGGTCGGCAACATGGCCGAGGCACAGAGAGCGGCCAAGGAGTTTGCCGAGTACAAGATTAACCTCAACGATGGGCTGGTGCAGAGGTTGCTGGGGCTCTCACCGCCTTCCGGCCCACAGATGCCCGACGAATGAGGGCGCCTATACCGGTATATGAAACAGGCCGTCGAATCGGTTCATTTTGTAATATCAATTCGGAGGGTATGCACGTATGACGGTTGAACATTCCGTGAGAATATTGGCCGGAACGCTGGTTCTGGCATCGGTCCTTCTCACCTGGCTGGTTTCGCCATGGTGGCTGATTCTCGGCG
>JBGOTX010000132.1:0-5865 GCA_041476705.1 Candidatus Zixiibacteriota bacterium | reverse complement strand
TCAGCTCCTTCCTCACCGTATACTACACATCTGTTGTTATCAATGATGTGAAATGTTTCACATTATTACAACCAATATAGTAGTGGTTAATCCGGACTGTCAAGCACTTGCTGGTAGCGTCTGGTTTGACATAAAGTGCTATGTGGCAATATGTTGTGAAAAATACGAGGGCTCGACTCTTTGAGTTGTCGGTACTAAAACTGAGATCGGCAGGCAAAAGACGACCGCGAAGTTGGCGGGAAAACCATGTCCGGGAACATGGCTCTCTCACGTCTATATCGAGTCGGTCACCTGATTGACGCGGTACAAATCTATAGATGAAAAGGCGTCGGTGTCATCCACCACGCTCAGTATAAACTTTTGAAGCTCCACAGTTGAGGCAGTTAATACGAGGTCACCGGGACCCAGTTCTTCGTGGGCCAGATGAATGCGGCCCGCGTCGAGATTTTCGCGAAGCCAGTCGACATCGAGAATGGCCAGTGTGAGGCCGCTCGAATCAAGTTCCACTTTGGAAAAAGTATGAGCCGCGATCAGGTGAGATTTGTAGGCATCGGACAAAACGTCAGTTGGGTTGGGATAAAGATCCATGAACAAGTGACCGTTCAAATCCACGAGATGAGCGGTGAACCAGGAAGTATCATTATCGCCGGAGTCCGAGTACGCGACCGAATATGAACTATCCGGCTCCAAGCTAAACAGCCAGCCGGCGCCGCCTTCCTCCGCGGTCCAGGCGCCGACCAGGTCGGCGCGCACAACTATGTCCTTGTCCGTGAAGAGGGGATGTAACGATGGGACGAGACACCCGGCGAGCAAGAATCCTGCTCCGGCGACGAGTAAGAGGGTGAGTGATTTCATGAACGGGTCCCTCCTTATCCTGGACCGCGTACGCGAGCGACTGTTCCGATGTCTTACCGTGATGCCGGAACGCCAAGCAACTTATCGGGATTCAGGCGGCCATCGGGGTCGAACACTGCTTTGATTGCCTGCATCAGACGTAAAGTGGGGGAATCAAACTCCAGTGACAAGTACTTCTTTTTGGCCAGACCTATGCCGTGCTCGCCCGTTAGTGTGCCGCCGAGTCTAATAGTCTCGTGCATCAACTCGGTAACTCCCGCTTCTATCAAAGCCATTGTTTGCGGCGAAGTATCGGACGCCAGGAAAACGACATGCAGATTGCCGTCGCCGGCATGGCCGAAGGAATTGATGCGCAAAGGGCTTCGACGATTCAGGTCGGCCACCCAATCAACCAGCGCCGGGAACTTGCTGTTGGGCACGACGACATCTTCGGAAATGCGATACGCGGCCATTTCCTTGATCGCTTTGGATAAATTGCGTCGCACCTTCCAGAGCGCTTCGGCTTTATCGGGGTCGGTTTCCCTGCGGAGATGGGCACATCGGTTTTTCATGCAGATCGACTCAATCCGGCTTGACTGGTCAGTTCGTCCATCGTCGCTGGTCTCTATCAGAAGGACCGCCGCGGCGTTGTCCAGCCCTTCCGTCTTTTCGTATGCGTTGGAACAGGCGGCGGCGTCACCGTCGAGGAATTCCAGAATCGTGGGAATGATTCCCTCGGCGGTGATATCGGACACGGTCTGAGCCGCGTCCTTGGGGCGATCGAACGAGACCAGAATGACCGTGCCGTTCGTGATTGAGGGAGTCAAGCGCACCGCAACGTCGGTGATAATGGCCAGGGTACCTTCAGATGCGATGAACAGATCACCGAGATTGAGTCCGCAGTCATTATTGAACACCCCGGTATGCACGAGTGAGCCGTCGGCCAGCACCGCTTTCAAGCCAAGCACGTAATCTTTGGTCACGCCGAATCGTTTACAGCGAAGTCCGCCCGCGCCCTCGGCTACATTGCCGCCGATGGTCGATTCCTGCCACGACGCCGGATCGGGGGGATAGCACAGCATGTGTTCCGAGGCGGCCTGTTCGATGTCTTTGGTAATGACACCGGCGCCGCAGATAGCCAGGCGCTCGGGTGCGCGAATGTCAAGGGACTTGAGGTTTTCGGTCGAGATGATCAGCGCATTCGGGGCGGGAACACACCCGCCCGACAATCCGGTTCCGGCGCCGCGTGGCGTTATTGCGATATTATGTTGGCGACAGAATCGCACGGCTGTCACCACGTCCTCGGTCGATTCGGCTTTCAGAATCGCCAGGGGTGTAGCGGTAAATTGGGTGGCGTCGTGGAAATATGCTTCCTGATCGGACAATTCAGTAATGAGAGAGCGGGGGTACTTGAGTTGCGCCCTGAGCGCCGCGCCGTCGAATTTCATTATAGTCTCGCGCTCATCTCAGAAACCACACGTTGTCACTTATCCGGTGGTTTGGATGCCGGAGGTGTAGAATTTGGTGACGATGAATCGGAAGTCGACGAACTTGATGAGGAACTGCCCGAAGAACCGGATGCTTTGTCGGCGGCGGCTTTTGATTTGTAGTCTTTACTGCGATTGTCGGTAATGTAGAAGCCGCTTCCTTTGAACAGAAATCCGGCGCCGCCTGAGATTACCCGGTGGATCTTCTCCTTGCATTGGGGGCAAATCTCGATTGGGTCGTCGGTGATCGCCTGATACTCCTCGAACTGATGCCCACAGTGCGGGCAGAGGTACTGATAGGTCGGCATCAGCGGCTATCCTTTCCTGGCAGTGACAAACTCCTTTTTTACCGGCCCGGCATTCACAATCTCCGGGGGACAGCCGTCGCGGAATTTCTTGAAATTCTCGATAAACAACGAGGCCAGTTGAAGGTACTTGTCCTGATATCCGAACTGATCATCCCAGGTGTTCGCTGGATTCAGCACGCGATCGGGGACTCCTTCGCACTGTTTCGGCACCGCGAAGCCAAAAACCGGATCGGTGTAATATTCGACAGACAGCAGTTTGCCATCGAGGGCGGCGTTCAGCAAAGCGCGAGTGTGGTGGATAGACATCCGTTTACCGATTCCGTACGGTCCGCCGGTCCAGCCGGTATTAACGAGCCAGCAATTGGCGCCATGTTTGAGAATCTTGTTTTTGAGCATCTCGGCGTAGTGATACGGGTGATGCACCATGAACGGGGCGCCGAAGCAGGCCGAAAATGTGATTTCCGGTTCTTTGCCCAGGCCGATTTCAGTCCCGGCCACTTTGGAGGTGTACCCTGAAATGAAGTGATACATCGCCTGTTCGGGGGTGAGCTTTGCGATCGGTGGCATAACGCCGGAGGCATCGCACGTCAGCATGATGACATTGTTCGGATGCCCGCCCATTTTCTCCGGCACGGCATTGTCGATGAAATCGAGCGGATAGGCCGCGCGGGTGTTTTCGGTCAGGTGGTCGTCGTCCAGATCGAGAAGGCGGGTGACCGGATCGAACACCACATTTTCAAGGATCGTTCCGAACTTGCGCGTGCAGGCATAGATTTGCGGTTCGGCGGACGAAGAAAGGGAAATGACTTTGGCGTAACAGCCGTTTTCGAAATTGAACACGCCATCATCGGACCAGCCGTGCTCGTCATCACCGATCAGCCGTCGATTGGGATCGGCGGACAGGGTCGTTTTGCCGGTGCCGGACAAGCCGAAAAACAGGGCGACATCGCCGCTCTTTCCCATATTGGCCGAACAGTGCATGGTCATCACCCCTTGCAGAGGAAGGAGGTAGTTGAGCACGGTAAAGACGGATTTCTTAATCTCGCCGCCATACCCGCTCCCGCCGATGATGCACAGCCGCTGGTCAAAATTGAGCAGGATAAAGGTCGGGGAGAGAGTACCATCGATTTCGGGGAGCGCCCGGAACGACGGAACCGAAATCACGGTGAACTCCGGGACGAACTTGCGAAGATCATCGGGATTCGGCACTTCAAGAAACATACTCTTGGCGAAGAGCGAGTGCCAGGCGTATTCGGTGATGATTCGCACCGGCAGGCGGTAGTTGGGATCGGCTCCACCGTAGCAATCCTGTACGAACAAGTCGCGTCCCTGCAGGAACCCCTGCAGACGATACAGGACCATGTTGAACTTGTCGGCGCTGAACGGGCGGTTGTACTGTCCCCACCAGACCTTGTCCTCGCTGGATGATTCCTTCACGATGAACTTGTCGTTGGCGGCGCGGGCAGTATGTGTGCCGGTGTTCACGACGACCGGTCCCTGATGCGACAATGAACCCTCGCGCCGGAAAATCACCTCTTCATAGAGCGTAGGAACCGGAAGATTCCAGTATTCATTGTTCAGGTTTCGAAATCCGAGATTTTCCAGCCCGAACTCGCTTTTGACCGCCTTGCCCTGGGGCAGGCCGGGTGTTTTTCGCTGAAATATGCTCATCGCCAGTCTCTCCTCAATTTACGGTCCCCGATGTAGATTTCGTTGGGGGACTCGGGATCGAGCGCCCATTTGATGCGCGCAATCCCTTCCATAATCTCCTTGATCGAGCCGCAGTAACTCAGCCGCAAGTGGCCTTCCATTCCGAATTCTTTCCCCGGCACCGTGACCACAAGCGCATTCTCTAGCAGAGAATTGGAAAGGGCGATGGAATCGCGGTTGTAGGCGGAAAAATCGGGCAGGCAATAGAAGGTCCCATCGGGTTTGGTGCAGTGAATACCGGTGAATGAATGCAGTTCGTTAAGCATGACGTTTCGATTGTTTTCAAGGGTCAATCTCAACGACTCAACTCCGGTCTGTACTCCCGTGAGCGCTCCGGCGGCGGCTTCCTGCATAAGCACCGGCGGACAGGACGTATTCTGGGCCGTGACGTTTCGCATCGCCTCAATCAGTTTTCGGTTGCCGATAGTCCAGCCGATACGGAATCCGGTCATGGCGTACAGTTTGGAGACGCCGTTGATGACCACAAGTTTCGAGGAGTCCGACTGGTCTTTGGCGTACTTGTAGCACGACACCGATTGGCGGCCGTCGAACACCAGCTTGTGATAAATGTCGTCCATAATCAGGTAGATGCCCTTGGCCTCGCAGAACGCCACGATCTCGGCGATGAACGACTCGGGGTACATGACACCTGAAGGATTATTGGGGGAATTGACAACGATCGCCCGGGTGTACGAACTGACGGACTTCTTGATGTCTTCCATGCGGGGCTGAAAGCGGCCGTCCTCGGACTGCACGATCACCGGCACGCCGTACGACATCCGCACGATTTCCGGGTATGACACCCAGTACGGGGCCAGAATGACGACCTCATCCTGCGGATTGATAATCGTCATGATAAGGTTGTAGAACGCCTGCTTGGCGCCGTTGGCGACGACGATGTTTTCGGGACCGATGATCTTGTCGTAGTTGTCCTCGGTGTATCGGATGATCGCCTTCAAGAGCGACGGGATGCCTTCGGTCGGCGTGTACCGGATATCGGCGGTGGTCAGTTTTTGAGCGCAGGCAAGGACGGCGTCGATCGGAACTTTGCTCTTCGGTTCCCCCGCGCCGAGATGAATGACGGCTTCTCCCTTTTCCCGCAGGAGGCGCGCCTGCTCATTCAGCCGGAGCGTCGGCGGTTCGTGAATCTCGCGGGCCAGTTTGCTTATCGACATGGCTTACCCTTTCAGCAGTGTGGCAATCGCGACGACATCGACAATATCGTCGACCGAACAGCCGCGTGACAGATCGTTGGCCGGCTTGGCCAGCCCCTGAATGATCGGGCCAGTGGCGGTGGCGTTAGCCAGGCGCTGGGTGAGTTTATACCCGATATTGCCGGCATCGAGATCGGGGAATATCAACACATTGGCGTCACCGGCGATAGTCGAGCCGGGCGCCTTTTTCTTTGCGACTTCGGGTACGATCGCCGCATCCAGTTGAAACTCGCCATCGACCTTCAACTCCGGGTGATCGCGCTTGAGAATTGCGAGAGCGGCCAGCACCTTGTCAACATCGGCATGACTGGC
>JBGOTX010000131.1:0-5873 GCA_041476705.1 Candidatus Zixiibacteriota bacterium | reverse complement strand
ATTTCGATCATTGATTCTCGGAACAAAGCTCGCCCTTTGTTGTATCAGCAATACAACAGCAAAGAGATGTCTTCAATAGTAGTATGACAATTACCATCACCCTCGCGGCGATTCTTCTGACACTGGGATTGATGTTCTGGTCAATCAATACTTCGTTAAGTCGCCGCGCGATACAGAGGATGACAACAGAGCAGATTGGCCCAAGGGCAAACGAGATGCGATTGAAGATCCACAAGACTGATCTTGAATGGCAAGCGGCTCTCACCCCCGAACAATTTAGCGTCACGCGCCGAAAGGGGACTGAACGGGCGTTCACGGGCGAATATTGGAATAACCACGAACGGGGTCTTTACTCATGCGTCTGCTGTGGCGCGGTTCTTTTCAACTCAGATGCCAAGTTTGAGTCGGGCACGGGATGGCCCAGCTTTTTCCAGCCGGCCAATGACACAACTGTCGCCGAGCACAGTGATTCGGACTTGGGCATAATTCGGACCGAGGTCTCGTGCGCGCTCTGCGGAGCCCACCTGGGGCATCTATTTGACGATGGTCCCAACCCTACAGGTGTTCGCTACTGCATCAATTCGGCGTCATTGAAATTCACAAAGCAGGATTCAACGGAAGCGGGCGAAAACTCTGAAGCGTCTTCACATGAAGTGAAATGATGCGGCCCGGCCTCTTTGAAACAAGCTGACTCCAAAGAAAAATGGCGCCCCGCAGAATTGAACTGCGGACACACGGATTTTCAGTCCGTTGCTCTACCAACTGAGCTAGGGCGCCATAATTAACCGCTTGAAATTTCGGCCCAATGTACCGGTTTTTCCGGGGAAGTCAACCCGATTTTACCGGCGAGCGGGAAAGTACGCTTTGGTGATCGGCGCCAACAGCGCCGCCAACGCCGCCGCCGAGAGAATTAGAAGTATTAGTCCGTACTGCTTCATGGAAAAGATTGACAAAATAATGACAAGTCCATTCATCCCCACTAGGCCGTACCAGCCAAACAGTTTTCGGTCACGGTAGGAGTAGACGACCACGAGCAAGACTATGCCGAGTCCGCCGAACAGAATGGGCGTGACCATATCGGTATAATTCCGATCAAGCACGGCCAGAACAATTTTGATGCCGCCGTAGATAAGATAGATGGCGGCGAGGACGAAGCCGTGCCACTTGGCCGCAACAAACGGCCACGGGCCATGCGGCGTTTTTTCCGACACGCTGATGTTACTCAAGGGGACGAGCATCTCCTAAAATGCCGGCGCCGATAAAACCGGCGTCATTGCCAAGCGTGGCCCTGGTGATTCGAACATTTTCCGCGGCCGGGCTAAGGGCACGTTTGCGAACTTCCGCCGCCACCGCTTCTACAAACCCGGCGCCGCCATCGGCGACGCCGCCACCAAGTACTACGATCTCGGGGTTCAGAAAGTTCACGACATTGGCGATTCCGATAGCCAGATACTCGGCCGTTTCCTGAATTACGCCGAGCGCTATATCATCATTCTTTCGGGCCGCCGCGAACAATTTCTTGATACTCATATTACTCAACGAACCATCAAGCACTTCTTCAAATACGGGAGTCAACCCCTTTGTCAGCTTGGCGTTAACTCTCGCGATTATTGCGGTCGAATTGCAGTAGGCCTCGATACACCCGTTCGATCCGCACCGGCACTTTGGGCCGTTGGAATTGATCGTCACATGTCCGATTTCGCCGGCCGCATGGTTGGCGCCCCGCCAGAGACGACCGTCAAATAAAATTCCCCCGCCGACTCCGGTGCCGATCGCTACGCACACCACCGATTTGTACCCAAGAGCCGCGCCGAACCGGGCCTCGGCCAGGGCCATCGCATTTACATCATTGTCAACGAATACCGGCATATTCAGCCGGTCGCGGAGAATCTGTCCGATCTCCACTCCCTGCCAGCCCGCAATATTGGGGGAAACACCGATCACCTTGCCGGATTTCCAGTCAACTGCTCCGGGTGTGCCAACCCCCAGCCATTTGACTTCAACGTCCTCCTCCGCCGCGTGAAATAATAAGCTCTCCGAGAGATTGGCAACCATGTGCATGAGCGGATCGGCCCCCTTGTCGGCCATGGTCGGCCTCTGCTCGCGAAGCAACACTTTTCCCCGCTGGTCCACCAGGCCATATTTGATATTGGTTCCGCCGATATCAATTCCGGCATATACTGTCTGTGTTGACATTTCTGCGTCCGTGAGTACCAGTGCGCTATCGTTCCGGGATCACCCGGATGTCATCCTTCGTATCGATTCATAATTTAGCGGGAAAACCTACCAGGACTGCCTTTGAGAGTCAAGGTTTAACACCGCCGACGCCCGTGGGCGGTGGAGTATCCGACGGTGCCATTTCCGCCTTGGGTTTGAATTTGGCTATCGTGACCAATGCTGACACGAGCGCCAACACCGCCACCGCCGCCAGGACGAAATGCATCGCCTCGGCCGATGTGACTTTCTGCTGAACAAACACGGGCAGGTAGATCATCAGGGTGTCGACCGCGATCAGACCGCCCATGATCGCGTACCGCCGGGTCGAATCCGAAGCCAGCGCCATTGCGAGCAGGGCGCCCGAGGCGACGTGAAACGCGATACGCGCACCCCCCTCGAACAATTGCCACGACAGAAGGGGAGTCGGCGTAGATAGGTAACATGCTTCGATCAGCCCGAATGCGCCCGCCACAAACACGCCCAATTTCGTCCATCGATTGATTGGCGGCCGGCGATGAAACACGAGAGCGTAGACACCCAGCAGTTTGAGCAATTCCTGCATGATCCCTCCGGCCAGCGCCGGAAGAAATCCCCACAGGTAAAGATTTCCCCCCTGCCGAAGCTCCGGAATAACAAGATTGGCCACGAGGTACTTCTGGGCCGGGAACTGTGTGACTAGAACAAGCCCGAACACGATTCCTCCGAACAACAGGCCGAAATACGCGTCGCTCCATTTGTATGCCTTGGCCGACAGAAAAAGCATCACCAGTCCAGCGATCACAATATAGGCGAGATAATGCGCCGCCAGCGCGGTATAGGTCATAATTCCCGGCAATTGCGTAGTCGCGCCTGATTCCGCGCGGTTGGGAGCGACTCGCTGCACAAGATCCTGATAGGCCCGAAAATTCTGTGCCGGAAAGTCCACCCGCACCAGCCGGTGATCGAGCGCCATGTACGCCGTCATCGGCTGTGGCTCGGTAAACTGCACGGCGATAACCGAGTCAAATTTCCCCTTCCATAATTCCTTGCGCTCGACTTCACTCACCTGGCCGGCAAGATGAGAGGTCGACAACAATTGCGGCACAAAAATAGTATCTTCGATGATCGCCCGCTCCGTCAGATCGCGGGTGGCGAGCAGAATCTCGAGCTGATCCACGGAATTTGCGTCGTACGCAAAGTACGCGCGCGGCCACTCGACCGTCTGTTCGACATGCTGTCCATTGCGGGTGAAATACCCGACCACCTTATCGCCATCGCGCCTAAAATCGAATTCTTCCTGGCGTTCCTGAACCTGAAACGTCAGCTTGTCGCCAAGAAAGCGGCCGCCGGCTGACACATAGTGCTCGGTCTGAACGACCGTTAGTTGTTCGCCGCCCAACTTGCGAAAATCGAGACGCATCCCCCCCTTGATGACCAGTGCCGGTTCGCCATCGATTGTCGTTCGACTGTCGACCCCGGAAATCAGATTGCCAAGCACGGAATCCCGCGCTACGAATGTCCAGAGACGCCGATCACCGACTGGTCGAAAATCTTCAACCGACGCCGCTCCCTTGATCGTTCGAGGCGATTGAGCCGAAGCGTTGGACGCAGTCGTTAGAACCGCGAACGCGATAAATGATAGTATGTTACGCATAAATCGCCCGGAACATACTATGTTCGAAGGGTCGGAGCAACTAGGAAAGGCGGTGGGCGATCAGAACCATGTCACGAGACTGCGGTTTGAACGCTTCGGTCAGCACGAGATTACCCCATCCCTTGATGCGGCCGAACCCGGCCGAACTCAACAGACTGCTCAGTTCTTTCATTGACAGCGGCTGGTAAGTGTGAACAAACGGCCGGAAAGTCGGCGGCTGGGATGACAGATCGGTACGGATGATATGCAAGCTTATTTCTTTCCCTCGGCGGCTGGCGTACCGATGGTACAATGTCTCACCGTGGCGCGACACTTTGACGCCAAACGGCTCCCCCTCGCGGATGAGCGCGGGATTAAGCATCTGAATGACCAGTGAGCCGCCCGACTTGAGAACTCGTTTGAATTGCTTCAGCGACCTCATCAATGAGGCGGTCGACGGTATTCCGGACAGACTGTTGGCGAGGCAGACCACCAGATCAAACTGTTTGGAATACTCCGGGTGCAATGACTCGAAGCGCGACACCGTAAATTCTGTCAGGTTACCAAAGCGGGCGCACCGCTCCCGGGAGAGGCGGACCATCTCTTCGGATGCATCAACTCCGACCGTCAGCACCCCCTTCTCCGCGAAGAGTTGGGTGGTAAGCCCTGTGCCACAACCGGCATCGAGTACGACCGACGGATGGAGTGTGTCGATGAGCTTTTCGATTTCCACCCGGTGCCTTGGCTCACGCGAGGCCGCATCGGTCATCAGGTCATATTCATTAGCGTAGAGATCGAAAAACGAAGGAACGGTTTGTTTCGACATCTTGTGATCCTTTTATGGATGACGGTACTCCCCGGTCTTGATACCGGGCATCATTTGCACATACTTCTCGGTCGACACGCCGTTCTGCCACGGCCCCCACGTCTTGGCGGCAAACAGCGATCCCCAGAAAAACACCAGTAGGGCGATTGCCCAGACCCGCGAATTGATCGTCCATTTTTTCGACACCATCTTGATTTCAAGCGTCTTGCGCACCGGACACGCCTCCACACACGCCATACACCCGATACATTCGTCGGAGATTACTTCCTCGTGTTTGTCGACCCGGATGCGCGAGGGACAGGAAATGGCGCAGGAGGAACAATCAATGCATGTCGATTCGACTCTCCGCAAGCGTGTGGGAGAGATAAGACCTGCCAAACCGAGAAGCGCGCTGTAAGGACACAGATACCGGCACCAGAAGCCGCGTATCACGAATGACAGCAGGAACAGCACCACGATTACGCAAAGAGCCAGAAATGTAATGTCCGTGAAAAACCTCAACATCAGCACATCGACAATGATATTGTAATCTGTGTACAGGAACTTGGTCAGTGCCTCGGGTGACATGGCGATGACCACCGCATAGATGACCAATCCCATAATGATATACTTGAGCGACCTCAGCGGCCAATCGAGCCATCGAGGCGGATTGAGGCGGCGTTTCCATATCTTCTCGCCAACATCGCCGATCCGTTCTGAAATAAACCCCACCGGACATATCCAACCGCAGAACCCTTTCTTGAACAGAAAGGCGGTGGCAAGAATGACCAGAAAGATCACCAGTCCGGCCGGATGAATATCGTTCACTACGCCGGTATACCACCAGTGGCGCAATGAAACCAGCGAACTGATCGGCAACCACCCCTCCACTCCGGGCGGTCTCTCAATCGGAGTAGTCGTCGCCCCGCTCTCGATATACTTCACCCACAGATAAAACTGCACGCCTATCCACCCGTTAACCACCAACGAGAACAGCTGGATGTAGAACCGAAAAGTCTGAGTGGTGGAACGCGGCGATCCGGTTAGAACCCGCTGAATTTGCTGGGCGACCTGTTGCATACTGTATAACCGTCTGCAACTAATATCGGTAAATCAACGCCCCGATTCCTTGATTATAGTCAAAAGGGAAGCAAAAGTCGTGACCGACACAGACCGAGTAAAGCTATACCGGCCCGATCTTCTGCTTCAGGTAGGCAATCAGGTCGGCCCGGCGAATCT
>JBGOTX010000130.1:0-5909 GCA_041476705.1 Candidatus Zixiibacteriota bacterium | reverse complement strand
TACGCCGCAATAAAGATGAAGACCGCGATCACCACCAGCGATACGGCCGAAACAAACGCGATCATGACTTCGAGACGCTTGAAGCCATATGTAGTTTTCTTGGTGGCGGGCAGTTGCGCCCCTTTTACCCCCAGCCAGGCCAGCACCAGCGCGGCGACATCGGATAGATTGTGCACGGCATCCGCCTGCAGAGCCAGGTATCCGGAAATCCACCCGCCCACGAATTCAGCTATGGTGATGACCAGATTGAGTGCAATGGCGATCACCAGCTTGCGCCGGGTGGCGGAGGTATGGGAGTGGATATGGGGCAACATTTTATAAGTATAAGACATTTGCCGTCGACAACCAAGGGGGACGGCGTGGGGCTGGGGTACTTCCGCCGAAAGTGACTCGATTGGCACGGTTTTCGGCTCGGTTGCTTGTTGACTACAGGCGGGGTTCGATATAGCTTACATTCGCTAAATATGCTTGCCGCTACTGGCTGGCTAATAGTTCCATGAGGTAAAGTTTGTCTGAAGTCAAGAAGGGTTTCTCGAACGATTATCTGGCAATCGGAGGAGAAACGGTGTCCACAACCCGCAAACCGACTCCCAAAAAGAAGAAGGCCAACTCCTTGGATGGACGAACGTGGACGCGATACTCTATTTCCGTATGGAGTGACATTCAAAAAAATCGAGAGGAAAAGAGCCTCGGCCACCCGGCAATGTTTCCCGTTGAACTCCCGCGACGACTGATTCAGATTTTTACTCATAGCAAGGGTCAGATGGTACTCGACCCATTCTCTGGCGTAGGGTCGACTCTTGTGGCGGCCGAACATTTGGGTGTCAATTGTGTCGGGATGGAAATATCACCAAAGTATTGCGACATAACTTTGGACAGACTGCGGCAAACCGGGTTATTCGATAAGGGCGGACCTGCTGTCGAGATTCACAATGCCGACGCCAGGCAACTGCTCAATTTTGTCGCGCCTAATACAGTTGATTTGGTAATCACTTCTCCCCCGTATTGGGACATCTTGATAGAAAAGCGGACTGCCGACTACAAACCGCAAAGAGATTACGGCGATGATGAGCGAGACTTGGGGCGCATACGCCAATATGACAAGTTTCTGGATGCGCTATCCATGATTTTCGCCGACGTATATGTTACAATGAAGAAGAAATCGTACTGTTGTGTGGTGGTCATGGATTTACGCAAGAAGAATCTATTCTATCCATATCACAGTGATTTGGCATGTTCGTTGGAGCGGGTCGGATTTAGACTGGACGACATTATCATTTGGGATCGGCGTCACGAATACAATAACATGCGACCTCTTGGTTACCCGTACGTTTTCAGGGTCAACAAAGCTCACGAGTACGTGTTGATCTTCGCAAAGGATTAGACTGGGGCAGTATTGTATTTAGAAGACTACATGGATACCGACACGGCCTATCTTGCGGGCCTGATAATTGCCCGTGGGACGCTGATTTCCTCTCCGAACCGATCTCTGTTGATTGAATTCCCGTTCTCGAACCTTGAAGCCGTCGGTCTCAAGAAGGTAGTACGCCAAGATCAGTCAATTCAACTCGGATTGATGCAAATTCGCGAGCGGCTTGCGGAACTCCTTGCAACTGATATTCAGATTACGAAGCTTTCGGGGAAGGTGGAACTGCTAATCAATTTCGGAAGAAATAGTATGGCTTGGCGAAACATTCTACTCATCACGCAGAATGCGACCAGTTACCCATTCTTCAAAGTTCCTAGTATTTTTTTTGAACCGACTGTCCCGATCGAGTGGAAGAGAGAATTCGTGAAGGGTTTCGGCGATGCGGCCGGCAACGTGAGAAAGTCGAATGTCTATGTGGACGGAAGATACCGAGTCAGACTGGACGTATTGAATTACCCCACAAATTGGGAATTACCTGTGCAACTTTGTACGCTCCTGCAGGAGCACCTTGATTTGCCCGTTCATCTTATCACATGGGGACACCCGAACCTCGGACGGGATTTCCGTGAACACCAAATTAATCTATTTGCAGAGACTTATGCCAAGATTGGATTTTCTTTCGATCACAAGCAGGCCATTCTAAACGAGTTGGCTGAAGCCAATATGAAGACCAAACCAAAGGCTACGCCGCATGCCTGCCCGGGCAGGAGGCGTCTCAAACACAAGAAAGAGAAGCATTCAGAAGAGAAGAACGCCACCAAACTCGACCAGCGGCTGGTAGGGAAGCACTTCGACGCATATTGGCAAATATGCAAAACATTGGGATGCAAACGCGTTCCCCCTCGCAATGCTCAGACTGAACTCGAGTATGTGGAAGAAACTACTGAATGACCTACCTTCGTGAAGATGAAATGTATGTGCCTGTCAAGGAGTGGTTGCTTTCATATCTGCAGACCCGCCACAAAAAAGCTGTGGTTAAGGTGTTTGATAGTTCAAAACAATCTCTTTCCCGGATTATTTCCGACAACAATCTCCAGGCGGTAGTGCCTCCAGAATGGGTATCGTGGGACATCCAAGTAGACGTCGTAGGTTTTGCCGTCGCGGGAACTGACTCCAGCGTTGCGCTGGTCGAATGCAAGCTTGATCCATTAACACTGAGAGACCTTAGTCAACTGATCGGGTACTGTCGCGTAGCCAAGCCGCTTTATGCATTCCTGGTTTCACCAAAAGGTATTAGTGATTCGTTATTGAGCTTGCTAAAAACCTATAAGAGAATTGACATATTGAGCTACGGAGAGCGCAAGGGCAAGCTACCCTTATCAATCGTACTTGCTGGCTGGTCCTCGGATACGAAAGATTTAGATTGGTCGTCGGTCGTCACTGATGATCAAAATACTATTGGTTTATTGACCCTTTAAGTTACAACAAGACTATTGCGGGTCCGCTATCCGCTCCATCTTCACCCGCAGGATCCGGTTCTTGTCTTTGGTGAGCACCGTCATGCGGGCGTCGGCCAGTCGGATCGACTCGTATTTTTCCGGCAGTCGCCCGATAGCGTCCATGAAAAGCCCGGCCAGAGTTTCCGCCTGATCGTCGGGAAGATGCGTGCCGAGCAGGTTGTTGATATCCCCGGGCCAGACCCCGCCGTCGGCAAAGGCAATGGTGTCGGACTGCTTGACCAGCGGCGGTACCTCGGCGTCGTCCTCGTCCAGAATCTCGTCAACAATTTCTTCCAGCACGTCTTCCAGCGTGATAATGCCCGCCGTGCCGCCGAACTCATCGAGCACAATAGCCAGGTGGGTTTTCCCTTTCTGAAATTCGGCCAGCGCCTTGGACATCGGCATCGAATCCGGAAAAAACAGCGGCTCGCGGATATAGTCGCGGAGTTTGAACGAAGTCCAGTCGATATCCTTGTGAATGAGGTCCTTGGCGTAGAATACGCCGACCACGTGATCGATCGACTTTTCATACACCGGATATCGGCTGTAATGATTGACCCGGATGAGCCGTAGCACCTCGGCCGACAGCGTGTCGATACTCAGTGCCTCGACATCGGTGCGCGGTTTCATGGCACGGCGCACGGTCGAGTCGGAGAAAGCGAACGCCGAGCGGATCAAGTCCGCCTCACTGGCGTCGAACACTCCCTTTTGCTGGCCCTCGATAATGGCATGGGTAATGTCTTCCTCTGACAGCATGCCGGCGTTGAGGTCCTTCTTGAGTCCGAGCGCTCGAATAATCAGTCGCGCCATATATTCCAGTGTCCGGGTGAACGGCACGGTGACGAGGACGACAAATTTCATCGGGCCGGCGGTATATCGGGCGAATCGTTCCGGATCGGTCAACGCAATCAGTTTCGGCACCAGTTCGCCGAGAAGGACCGTGACGGCGGTGACCGGTATGACCACCAGCGCGTAGGCGATTATCTCGCTGTACCGGGCGATGAACGCAATCGAAGACCGGTCCAGGTACGCTTTGGTGGAATCAAGCATGGCGGCGCCGGAAAAAATACCCAGAAGAATTCCGATCACCGTGATCATTACCTGAATCGCGGCCAGGAAGGTGTCGGGGTTGTCGTGGAATCGTTCCGCCGCCGTAGCGCCGAACTTGCGCTCCCTGATCTGCTGAAGCAAACGCGCCTTGCGGCTGGCGATAACCGCAAACTCCGCCAAAACGACAAAACCGTTCACCAGAACGAGAAGGAGAACGGCGATAATCTCCAGGGTGGGGTCAAGTTCCATAGCAGAAACTTACCCCGCCTCGGATAGTCGGTACGGACTCGGTGTGTCCGGATCGTTAGCGGGCATACCCTATGTATGGCGCCTGTTGAGCCAGTTCCTTGAGCTTTTCGATCCGCTTTTCAACCGGCGGGTGGGTCGAAAAGAGATTGGTGAAACCTTTCCCGGAGAGCGGATTGGCAATCATCAGATTGGCTGTCGCGGGACGATTATCCAGATTCAACTGTACCGGCGAACGATGTATCTTCTCAAGCGCCGAGGCCAGTCCAAGGTATTTGCCGGTCATCCGCCCACCCGCGGCGTCGGCCTTGAATTCGCGCTGACGCGAGATAGCCATCTGCAGGACCATGGCCACCAGCGGCGCGACAATCGCCGCCACCAGCAGAGATAGACCACTGCCGCCGCGGTCGCTGTCGCGGCCGCCGTATCCGCCGAATATTGCTCCCCATCGGGCCATCGAAGACAAAATGCCGATAGCGCCCGCAATCGTTGCCGCAACCGTGCCGATCAGCATATCATAGTTCTGAATGTGCGCCATCTCGTGCCCGATCACACCTTCGAGTTCGTCATCGGTCAGCAGTTCCATGATCCCTTCGGTCGCCGCCACGGCCGCGTGCTCGGGATTTCGACCCGTCGCAAAGGCGTTGGGACCTTTGGTGGGAACGATAAACACCCGGGGCATCGGCAACATGCCCTTGGTGGCTACCGAACGCACGATGCGAAACAGCCGGGGGTTGTCGGCCTCGGTGATTTGCTTTGCCTTGTACATGGCGAGCACCATTTTGTCCGAAAACCAATAGGCGAAAACATTAATGGCGGTGGCCAAGGCAAACGCGATCATCATCCCCGTACGGCCGCCGATCATGCCTCCGATCCAGATGAACACTATCATCAGGACCAGAAAAATGAGCACCATCTTGAGCGTATTCATACGACCTCAACAAATTCCTTCACGCTGACTCTTACCGCGGACCCTTGCGACGCTTGCCGCGACCAAAGGCCATATCGTCGGTCGAAAACTTGTCGAGCGCCTCCGGAACCGGCGGCTCGACTCCAGGTGACGACCCTTCAGCATCCGGCCGCTCATACTTTCGATGGCGCGACCGCCCATACTGCACTTCGGCCTCTGATGGCTCAGGTGACGTGTGGCTCAGAACCGGGGCCGGTTCAATACGAGGTGTTTCTTTTCGTTCGACCACCGGACGCTCCACCGGAGCCGGTGGTGCGGGACGTTCTACCTGACTCGGTGACGTGGGACGTTCCATCGGAGCCGGTTGTATCGGACGCTCATTCGCCGGCGGCGTCGACACCCGTTGAGGGCTGGCCGGACGACTTATTTCGCTCGATTCCGGATTGGCATTGCGGCCGAGATGTTCTCCCACCCGGACCAGTTCGGCGGCGATGGAAGATCGATCTATCGGCCCATTCGCGGGAGTCCGTTCATCACTGCGACTCTCCGGTACGTCACGCTCGGGTCCTTGATGTCTATCCGGCCGATCCGGGCGGAATCCGCCTCGATAATCGGACCGACCGCGACCGCCGCGATCATCGCGCGGCCCTCTCGGTCCGCGATCGCGTTGGCCATCCCGATACCCGCCTCGAGAACTCCGACTGCGTTGACCTTCCCGGGGGCCGTCGCGTTGTTCGTCCCGCTGTTCTTCTCTCTGACCTTCACGCGGAGGCCGCGCCGGGCGACTGTCATCACGATGGCGATCAGACGTCTCAGGTACAGGACCTCTCTCCCT
>JBGOTX010000129.1:0-5920 GCA_041476705.1 Candidatus Zixiibacteriota bacterium | reverse complement strand
TGAACTCGGCTGGAAAGGGGATGAAGTTGAGAATGTTCCCGAGGAGTACAACTATGAGAAAATCGAGTGCTATATGCAGGGAGCGCGGGATTACATCAAGTTCATCAAGCGAGGGTACTCGCGCCCGACCCACCTGTCCTCGATCGACATTCGCAACGGCCGACTGGACCGCGATGAGGCGCTCAAGATCATTGCGCGGTACGAGGGGAAGCGCCCGCCGAGTCTCGATCTGTTTCTGTCGTATGTCGGGTTGACCGAGGAAGAATTCCTGGAGATTGCCCTGAGCCACGGCGTATCGCCTTATAAGCATGACTGCGCGACCACCCTGCCCGGAAAGCCGACCCATGACTGCACCCAGTGGTGCCGCCACGGGGCGATGCCGCGCGAGGAAGCGCTCGTTCAATTGGAACGGTGGCAGAAGACCCGCCCGACGCACTCGCCGAAATCCGCGCTCGAAACCGCCGGAGTGGAGTAAACCATGGTGGGAGTCGTTGACTACGGCATGGGGAACCTGCTGTCGGTCATCAATGCGCTGGAACTGCTGGGCGCCGACGCCCGGCTTTGCCGATACCCGGAGGACCTCTCCGAATGCGACCGGCTCGTTCTACCGGGGGTGGGCGCGTTCGGCGATTGCATGCACAATCTCAAACGATCCGGCATGATCGATGCCTTGGATCTGGCGGTGCGACGTGAAGGTCGGCCGCTCTTGGGTATCTGCCTTGGGATGCAAGCGCTGGCTGAGCGCGGTTTCGAAGGTGGAGAACACAGAGGGCTTGGGTGGATCGAGGCCGATGTCATCCCTCTTAAACCAGCTGAACCGAACTTGCGCGTGCCGCATATGGGTTGGAATGATATTACCGTGTGCAACGACTCGCCGCTGTTTCGCGGCTTGCCGGAATCGCCGGAGTTCTACTTTGTGCATTCGTTTCATGTGCATTGCAGAGATGAATCGATGATCGCGGCCCAATGTGATTACGGCGGCAAATTCACTTCTTCGGTGTGCAAGGACAATATTGTCGCCACCCAATTTCATCCGGAGAAGAGCCAGTATTGCGGCCTGAAAGTGTTGTCCAATTTTCTGACATGGAAGCCGTGAGGAAGACATGCTACGCCGTCGATTGATTCCCAAGCTACAGATCAAGCGGGCCGGTTTTGGCGGCGGTACGACCATGATTCTGGTCACGACGAGGCGCTTTGCCGATGTGCTGGAGATAGGCGACCCGGTGTCACAGGCGCGCATTTATGAGGCCCAGGCCGCTGATGAACTGATTTGCGTTGACCTGGACGCCACGCGCGAAAACCGTCCCTGTGCGGTCGACGTGGTTCGCAAGATTGCCGAACAGGTGTGTATGCCGCTGACGGTCGGCGGGGGAGTGAGGACGATCGATGATTTCCGGACGTTGTTATCAAACGGCGCGGACAAAGTTGCAATCAACACGATTGCTCTGACCAACCCTGACTTGATTAACGAGGCCGCCAAGATGTTCGGCGCGCAGTGCGTGGTGGTGAGTATCGACTATAAGACCGAGACAAACGGCAGGCGCTCGATTTGGTCGCACGGCGGCCGGATAGCGGCAGGGCCGGATGCGCTGGCGTGGGCGATAGAGGCCGAACGGCGGGGCGCCGGTGAAATCCTGCTGACCTCGATCGATCGCGACGGCACGCGGGAAGGTCTGGACTGCGAGTTCACGCGAAAAGTGGTCGGGCAGGTGGCAATCCCGGTCGTTACGTCGGGCGGGTGCGGTTTGGCCCGACATTTTGTCGACGGTTTCCTTACGGGCGGCGCGGATGGCGTGTCCGCCGGAACCTATTTTTGCTTCAAAGATGAAAATCCAATGCAGACACGTTCGCAGATCGCCAACGCGGGCATTCCGATTCGCCAACAGCGGATGCAGAGCGTGTCTTCAGTATTAGACACGATTACGCCGATTACAGGATGGATACGAGTATGAACAACACATCGACCCTTTTACGAAATCGTACCAGGAGCTTGGCTTTGCAGGAGCGGGGGAAACAACGGATTCCGGGTCTGACCCAGCTTCTTTCCAAACGCCCCGACATGTTTGCGCCGGGGGTCTGGCCGGGGTATTACAGTCATGCCAAGGGGTGCGAGGTGTGGGACCTCGACGGCAACAAGTATATCGATATGAGCATCAGCGGCATCGGCGCGAACGTGCTCGGATACTGCGATCAGGATGTCGATGACGCCGTGCGATCGGCCATCGAGCGGGGGGTTAGTTCATCTCTCAACTGTCCGGAAGAAGTCGAACTGGCGGAACTTTTGTGCACTCTTCACCCGTGGGCGGACATGGTGCGATATGCCCGAAGCGGCGGCGAGGCGATGACGGTGGCCGTGCGCATTGCGCGGGCGCATACCGGGCGCGATAAAGTGGCGTTTTGCGGGTATCACGGCTGGCACGACTGGTATCTGGCGGCCAACGTGGGAACCGAAGACGCGCTGGGCGAGCATTTGATCGCCGGTCTCGATCCGCGCGGCGTGCCCAAAGCGCTGGCGGGGACGGCTCTGCCGTTTCGGTATAACCAAATCGATGAGTTGAAGGCGATCGTGACATTGAATCGAAGCGATCTGGCGGCGATCATCATGGAACCGATTCGAAACGAACCCCCGGTCGAGGGATTTTTCGACGAGATACGCGCTATCGCCAACGAGTGCGGCGCGGTACTCATTATCGACGAAATTTCGTCCGGGTTCCGCATGAACACCGGCGGCGCGCACCTCAAGATGAATATCAAGCCGGATGTGGCGGTGTTCTCTAAAGCGATGGGGAACGGGTACGCGGTGTCGGCGATTATCGGACGGGCCGAAGTCATGCAGTCGGCCCAGACGACGTTTATTTCAAGCACCAACTGGACCGAGCGGATCGGTCCGACGGCCGCAATTGCCACGATTCAAAAGCATGGCCGACTGAATGTCGGCGACCATTTGATGCGAATCGGCACGGCGGTGCAACAGGGTTGGAACGCGGCGGCGAAAAAGCACGGGGTGCCGGTTCATGTCGGCGGCATCCCGCCGCTGTCGCATTTCTCGTTTGAAACGCCGGAGCCGCTGACGGTCAAGGCCCTGTTCGTACAGATGATGCTCGACCGCGGATTTCTTGCCTCGACATCGTTTTACTCCATGTATGCGCACAACGATGCTCACGTCACCGCCTATCTGAAAGCAGTTGAGGAGGTGTTTTCAGACATTGCTGAATTGGTGAAAACCGGCCGGGCGAGCGAGCATCTGATCGGTACACCGGCAACAGCCGGCTTTAAGCGGCTGAACTGAACTTCAGCTTGGATCGGTAACATTGCAAGGTTGGTGCTAGTGGATCATACAAGTGGAACAATAGTCTTTCGGGTCGACGCTTCGGTGGATATTGGCACCGGCCATGTCATGCGTTGTTTGACGCTGGCCGAGGAACTCAGACGTCACGGAGTCGCGACGGTATTCGTCTGTCGCCCGTTTGACGGCGATCTACGCGAGCACATTTCCCAGAGAAAGCACGGCCTTGTCAGTTTGTCGCCCGCCCGGCATTCGGTGGAACGGGAACCGGACGGCGATTATCAGCGCTGGCTTGGGGTAAGCTGGCGGGACGATGCCTCCGATATGTTGCGCGCCCTCGCGTCTCTTAACCGCACTCCGGACTGGTTGGTCGTGGATCACTATGCCCTGGATGCGCGTTGGGAACAAGTAGTGAAACCACACGTGGGACGAATCATGGTCATCGACGACCTGGCGAATCGCCGTCATGAATGTGAGTTCCTGCTCGATCAGAATCTGCACGATCGAATCGTAAACCGATACGACGGCCTGCTCAGCGACAACTGCGTGCAACTGCTTGGTCCGCGATATGCGCTCTTGCGCGATGAATTCAGACAGGTACGTGCCCAGATGGGAGATCGCTCCGGCCATGTCAAGAATGTGCTCATTTTCTTCGGCGGGATAGATCGGACCAATCTCACCTGTGCGGCAGTCAGAGCCCTGTCGGAAGCGGCCGACTTGCGATTGACGGCCGATGTAGTGATCGGAGCGGCCTGCCCGCATCGCGCTGAAGTCGAACAAGTATGCGAACATGCTCCCGGTGTCACGCTCCACATGCAGACGAATCGCATGGCCGAGTTAATGGTTTCCGCCGACCTTTGTATCGGAGCCGGCGGCAGTACTACCTGGGAGCGCGCGTACATGGGTTTGCCGAGCTTGGTGGTGGTCGCGGCGGAAAATCAGCGGGAACTGACCGATGCGGCGGCCCGGTGCGGCATCTGCTGGAATCTTGGATGGCACGAAGAAGTGACCAGTTTGGTCATTGCCTCCCGGGTGCGCGAGGCCTGCGCCAACCCCCAGAGCTTGCGGAAAATGAGCCGTCAGGCAATTGCCATTTCTGCGCACGACCACGAGACCGGAACCGGCGAGGTGGCGGCGCGACTCATGGAGACCGCTCGTGTTTACGCATGAGAATTGTCGGTTGAGAATGATGGCCGAAGGCGATTTGGCGCAGGTTCTTGCCTGGCGAAATAGTGAACGGGTGCGAAAAATGATGTACACCGAACACCTGATCTTGGATGATGAACATCGCACCTGGTTCGCTCGAGCCCGGGAGCGGGATGACTCCCGGCACCTGGTATTTGAATTCAGCGGCCGCCCCCTGGGCGTGGTGAATATCACCCGGATCGATTTGTCCAATCGCCGCTGTCATTGGGGGTTTTATCTTGGAGAAGTCGATCGTCCCAAGGGATGCGGGACGGCGATGGGCGCGCTGGCGCTCGAGTTGATGTTCGATGAACTCCGGTTGCATAAAGTAATCGGCGAAGCATTCGCATTCAACGCCGACAGCATCAAGTATCATTTGCGACTTGGGTTTGTTGAAGAGGGTCGTCTTCGAGAACAGATACTGAAGAACGGCAGGTATGAGGATATTGTCACGTTGGCCCATTTTGCCGATCAGTGGCAGGTGATCAAACCAAGTCTTATGGCGATCTTTGCGCAGGGGGCCTCGGTGTGAGAGATTTGTGGATCGGCCCTAGGGTAATCGGAGAAGGGCACGTGCCGTTTGTGATCGCGGAGATGTCCGGCAATCACAACCAGTCTCTGGAGCGGGCGCTGGCTATTGTCGAGCAAGCGGCCCAGTCGGGTGTGGATGCATTAAAATTGCAGACCTACACCGCCGCCACTATGACGCTCGATCTGAACCGGGACGAGTTCACGATATCCGATAAGAACAGTCTCTGGTATGGGAAGAGCTTGTATCAATTATATCGCGAGGCCTACACGCCGTGGGAATGGCATGAGCCGATTATGCGTCGTTGTCGCGAGCTGGGCCTGATAGTCTTCAGCACTCCCTTTGATGAAACCGCAGTTGAGTTTCTTGAATCGCTCGAAGTTCCGGCGTACAAAGTGGCCTCGTTCGAAAATACCGATCTGTCGCTGATTCGACGCATTGCCAGAACCGGTAAACCGATGATAATTTCGACCGGTATGGCAAGCATCGATGAATTGCACGAGACGGTGGACGCGGCGCGAACCGCCGGCTGTGCCGATCTCATCCTGCTCAAGTGTACCAGTTCGTATCCGGCATCGGCCGAACACAGCAACCTGAGCACGATACCGGACATGATACGGCGTTTCGACGTGCCAGTGGGGTTATCGGACCACACGATCGGCATTGAAGTGACTCTGGCGGCTGTTGGTATGGGGGCCTCTGTCATAGAGAAACACTTTACGCTCAGCCGAAGCGACGGCGGTCCGGACGCCGCATTTTCACTTGAGCCACCTGAGATGGCTCAGCTTGCCGCGGGGGTGGCGAAGGCGTGGCAGGCGCTAGGACGAGTCACCTACGGTTCAACGGAGAGTGAAAAACGGTCGCTTCAATTTCGTCGCTCATTATACGTTGTGGCCGACGTGAAGGCAGGGGATTGTCTG
>JBGOTX010000128.1:0-5964 GCA_041476705.1 Candidatus Zixiibacteriota bacterium | reverse complement strand
TGATTGTGGCGCAACCGTCGCTGGCCGGAATGGCCGGCGGACTTCTCCCCTCGCCGCAAATTGTCGTCAATAAGGAAATGCTGTATATCGCCATCGGCATTCTCGGCGCCACGGTCATGCCACACAATTTGTATCTCCATTCGAGCATCGTGCAAACCCGGGCTTTCCCCCGAACCGACGACGGCAAGAAGCTCGCTATTACTTATGCCGCGATCGATTCCACCGGCGCCCTGATGTTTGCGTTTTTCATCAACGCGGCGATTTTGGTTGTTAGCGCCGCCGCATTTCATGGCACTGCGTATCAAAATGTCGCGGATATCAACGATGCCTACAAACTGCTGACCCCGGTGCTGGGGGCAACGTTTGCCAGCACCTTGTTTGCCATCGCGCTGTTGGCCTCGGGTCAGAACTCCACTCTGACCGGAACCATGGCGGGGCAGATTGTGATGGAGGGATTTCTTGACCTGCGCCTTCGTCCCTGGGTGCGCCGCCTCTTGACTCGTCTGGTTGCCATCGTTCCGGCGGCGCTGGTGGCCGGATTCTACGGCCAGCGGGGAGTCGGCCAGTTGCTCATTCTGAGCCAGGTCATCCTGTCGCTTCAACTCGGGTTCGCCGTGGTGCCGCTTGTCATGTTTACGTCGGAACGGGCCAAAATGGGACGATTCGTGAACAATCGGGCTCTCAAGCTGACGGCCTGGTTGATTGCCGGTCTGATTATACTATTGAATGCCTATTTGCTTGTGAAAGTCCTGGCCGCGTGGCTGGCATAGACGGAGGCGAAGTTCATGTATCAGCACATTCTGATCGCCCTTGAGAATTCACCGACCGACGAAGCAGTCATCAGCCATGTCCGGTCGCTGGTGCGCCTGACCAAGGCCAGATTGGTGCTCATTCATGTGGCCGATGGATTCGTAGCCCGCAACCAGGATCGATTCAATCTCGAGGATTCCGAGGAAATCACCAAGGATCGCGAGTATCTCAACAAGGTGAAGGCCGCCTTTGAGGCCGAAGGGTTCGTGGTCGAAGCGGTCCTTGCCCGAGGCGACCCGCCATCGCAGATTGTCGCCTGCGCCCAGCACTCCGGTTGCGACCTGATTGCCATGTCCACCCATGGCCATAAATTTTTCGGCGACCTGATTCTTGGCTCGGTGTCCACGGCCGTTCGCCACATGACCGATATCCCGGTTTTACTGGTGCCGGGACGCAAACGAAAATAGGCGGGCGTTGTCCGCGCCGGCGATGATCCACGGGGGGAATGATGCACTACGCCGCACTCATGTTATCGCGTCAGCCGCGCCGCCCATGCGGTCGCGATAAGTGGGTCCGTCAGACCGTCCGGGCCGTTGACTGGCTGGTCGATCACGGATACGGCATCATATCGTCCGTCGGCTTGCAAACATGGGAATTAATCACGGCCGCAGCAGCCAGGCACGACGCCAATCTTCGTCTGGTTATACCTGCTCGTAATCAGTCGGACTTTAGACACGCATGTCAGGATGCTTCTTACCACTTTGACTTATCATCTGCCCGCACCACGTTCCTCTATTGTGAGATTGCTGATGAATGCGACGACAAGGATGTTCAGCGTGTCCGCGACCGGGATATTTTCAAACGGGCTGACCTCCTGGCGCCGATCTCAGTTCGCACTGGGGGAATCATGGCCGAACTACTGTCAGCCGCCGAGTCGGTTGGTCGATGGGTGATGCGTGATTTTGAGACGCCGTATAAGGCGCGACAGGAAGTGCTTACCTATATGATTGTGCCATCACTCCTCACAACACAACTGAGGGGTATCAATGACGAGTATCTTACCCATTGGACCCGCGGTTCAAATGGCCCGTGGCCAGGTGAGCGCAAGATTGACTACTTTCGGGATATTGTCGCCGCCGATCTTTACCCCCGCACGGCTTTTCAGACCCTGACACGCATCATAGCCGAGCATCGGCTCATCGCCTCCCCCCGACACATGCCGGCCAATACGCCGGTAGTATCGTTCACCGGGCTGTCGCCGACGCAAATTGTCCCGCTCATGCGCTGGCGATCCCGGTTCGGCGAAATGTCCTTTGAGCCATACGGTCTCGGCCTTCGACGGTCGACCGCCGAACAATTGGGCATTCGGCCGGTCAGATATTACGGTGGATCAGAGCGTCGTCCCGTCGATACCGACCAATGGCTGACGCAGTCATCGGGCGCAAAAACCGACTGGAGGCAGGAACTGGAATACCGTCATCGTGGCGACCTGGACCTGTCGGTGGTCCCGACCGACGATCTCATCGTGTTCTGTTTGAGTCCGGAAGAATCGGATCAATTGCAGGCGCGATTCGGAATCAGAGCCGTGCCCTTCTATCGATGAACGGCACGCGCAAACCGACTCAAGTCCGTTACGGACAGGGTGGCGGCGGTGTGAAATTCACGTATAACGATAAGACCATGTTTGTTAAGTCTGCGATATCGATATCGGATGCAGAATCGTACTGCGCCGCATCGAGACAGCATGGCGGCTGAAAATTAACATACATATAGGTCACCAGCGCGATCAGGTCGGCAATATCAACACCTCCGTCGGGATCGCAATCGATATTCCCAACCGTCCCATGACAGCATGACCAGGGAATCGCAGACTTCACCTTGTTTGCGATCGCCTTGATAGCGGTCAGACTGTCGGCCCCCATGACCGCAAAGGCCACCGTGTCCACCCCTCCGGGCGCCAGCGCGATCGGTCCGGCCGCGAGCACCTGGAACAAATCATTCAACTTCGATTTGAGCGAATCGGACGTTACGAATCCATTCGTCAGCGATTGCCATTTCTCGTAGGTCAGGTAGCCGTTGCCGCCGTAGAACGGCAGGAGAGTCACGTCATCGGCTCTTCCGGTCATCGCGGTGGCAAGATGACCCTTGACCAGCTTCATCCCCCGGAACGTCGACTGCGTACTGCCGTTGTCATAGGCGATCCACAACAGCGAGTCATTGGCCTCAAATCCGCCCGAATTGTTGGTGTAAGAGACGCAGTCCCAGTCAAAGCAGATGCCGATATGCAGATTGCTGATAGTATGCGTGGTTGTATTTTTGAGCACATATCGGAGCGTGACAAAATCGTCGTTGGGAGCGTCTTGCAGGTATGAATCCTGGGTCAGTTCCACGCCGATCGGGCTGATCGCGGCGGCATCGTTGAACACCGAGTGAGTCTGTTGCGCCGCCTGAGCCCCGGGAGCGGTATAGACCAGGTCCCCGCCCGGGGCAACCGCAAAATCCTGATCCGGCTTATCGATAAAGCTCTTCACGGCACTCGATACCTGCGACAGCCCGGTGCCGATCATCAGCCCCCCCTCGTACAGGTAGTTCGAAGTCGACGGCGGAAGCTGAAAGCCGACTCCGCCGAAAGGGAACATCGAGCCGGTGCCGCCGCCGAACAAGCCGTAGTTGGTCACCGTAAACTTCAGCTTGGCGTTGATGTGACTCGCGATGCTTTGTTGGGGCGGCGTGCCCACCTGAAAATACAGCGTGGTCGGAACCGAAATTCCACCGTTGGCGGTCAAGAGAAAATTGAGCGGGATAAGGGTGCCGGCGGTAACATTGGCCGCCACCGAAACTTTGATATTCGAACTTGACCGGGTGGTGTCGGAGGCGTTGACACTCCCAAACGTCACCGTGCCATTGATGATCGTCAGACGGGGATCCGTGCTCGTAATCGTTCCGGTTACACCGGTCGCTGTCACCAGGCCGCGATTTTGCACAATCACCGGCGCATCGAACGTCCCGCCTGGGTTGACGAGCGGGTGCGGGAAGTCCCAGACGCGCAGTTTCACCGGTGTCGTGTTCGCCGGCAGGGCATTCAAAGCGGCCAGACAGTCGATCTCGCCCCACCCCCAGGAATTGTTGGGCACGATACCGGCGTTGGTCCGCTTGGTACTGACAAGAATGGCTTTCTTGATTTCATTGACCGTCGCGTTGGGATTCTTCTGCCGCAACAGCGCCACCAGACCGCTTACATGCGGGGCCGCCATTGAGGTACCGTCGAGCACCTGATACGTATTCCCCGGCCAGCTGGATTTGATGTGATACCCCGGCGCCACGACATTCGGCTTGACGTGGCCGTTGCACTGTGATGGTCCGCGCGAAGATTTGAGCCAGATACTCACCGGGAGGGTAGTAATGTCGGTCGCGCCCACGGCGAAGCAGTCGAGCGAATCGTTGTCGCGGGCCGCCGGAATGCGGATGGTTGCCGCAGTGCTCCCTTCGTTGCCGGCCGAAAATATATTGACGATCCCCAGCGCCTCGGTGTTATCGATCGCGTCAAAAAACAGATCCGCACAGCCGAGACCGCTGTATCCCCAACTGTGATTGATGACATCGGGGACGTCGTCGATGGTATTCGGATCACCGTCCGGGTCAGCTGCCCAATCGAAAGCATCGAGAATCGATGCGCCCTGCCGGTCAATGACCGCGGTGGCGATCCACTTGGCCCCCGGCGCGACACCGATGGTGTCATTGGTGACGCTGTCGCGCCCAAGAACTATCCCCGCCACGTGAGTGCCGTGGTTGGGCGACACGCCGCTCACCACCTGGGGATATTTGGTGTGGGTGAGCGGGTCGAACCAAGCCGCCGCCGAATCGCCGTTTAGTCCTTTCCAATGGGATTTGAGCGCGCGATGGCTACCATCGACGCCGACGTCAAAAATGCAAACGACTCGTCCGGCCCCGGTGTATCCGGCCGCCCAGGCCGAATTGGCCTTGATATACTTGATGTTCGTAAAGACCGTGTCGGGGGATGCGGGCGAGGTCGTCGCGGCGTCCGCCAAGGGCCTGATCAATTCGATTTGCGGCACGGGATAGATCATGCCGATATCCGGTCGTTGGGCCAGCCCCTGCAATTCACCGACCGCAACCGTGGCCTCCACGATATTCGACACCCAGTGTCCCTTCACTCCGGCGGCTCTTTGAGATTTTTCAAGTGTCTGCAGGCGTGACACTATCCCGCTTTGATTGGACTGCGCCCGCGAATGAAGTTCGCCCGCCACCAGTTGATACCGCTCGGCTCTTGTGGCCACCTGCGACTCTGCCGCCGTTGCGAGCTGGCGTCCTCGGGAGGATTGAGCCGGTTGTATCCAGACCGACACCTGCTCGTTGGCCGGTTTCGACTGGATCAGCTGCTGTAGTTCCGGCGACAATTCGCCAGCCACAACCGATCCACCCAAAGCAGGGAGGAGTACGGCCAGAGCCAGGACAAAACGAGTGTGGTGCATCATCATTCCTTAGACGAGTATATCGGCGGTACCGTCCAGTAGTAGAGCGCTCGTTTTTCCGGGGCGGTGTCGCCGTGCTGGTTAAACACCTCGAGCCGCGGGATGGTTCACCCGTCAAAACGTACTCCATGTAAGATAACTACTCCCTTGTCGATTTCCAAGCTGGACTGTACATTCGCCAGAGTGGACCCTGGACAAGGAGTACTGCCGCAATGATCGATGAATTGGCTGGATTGGACCGCGACACCCTTATTGGGATGCTCGAAGATTTCGCCAAGAACTGGCTTGCCCACGATGGCCTCTGGTTTCAGGCGGTCGAGCGGCGCGACGGCCTCGATACCGCCATAAAGCTTGATGAAGAGGCCTGGGCAAAGTTCTCAGAAATCGAGGCCAAACGGATCATGGCCCGCCATCGGATTCTACCCAACTCCGGCCTTGAGGGACTACGCACGGCGCTCGGATACCGCTTGTATTCCGTCTTGAACGTCCAACAGGTGGCCAACATTAAGCCGAATTCGTTTGAATTCTTCATGGTCGATTGCCGGGTGCAGTACACGCGACGTCAGAAAAACCTTCCCGCGTTTCCCTGCAAGTCAGTGGGGGTGATTGAATACTCGGTGTTCGCTCGTGCGATCGATGAACGGATTGTCACCACCTGTATTTGCTGTCCCCCCGACCCCGAAGCCGGAACGGAGTTCTGGTGCGGCTGGCGATTCTCGAT
>JBGOTX010000127.1:0-5973 GCA_041476705.1 Candidatus Zixiibacteriota bacterium | reverse complement strand
TGGCTGGTCGGCGCGTCACTGCTCAGCGATATCGTCCTCTGGATTCTCGTGCTAGTGGGGATCGAACAGGTCACAATCCCCGCCGATTTCGCCCTGAAGCATTTCCTCACCTTTGATTTTCCCCTGTCACACTCACTTGTCACCACCGTGCTCAGATCGGCGGTGGTGTTCGCATTCGCGTTCTACTTCGTCAAGAAGCATCATAGGGTGCTGGCCGGTGTAGCTGTTGCTCTGGGAGTACTGCTTCACTGGGTCGGTGATCTCCTTGAGCATCCGCCGGACCTTCCCTTGGCCACCTCATCTTCGCCCAAGCTCGGCCTTGGTCTGTGGGAGATCATGCCGGTCGCTCTTGGCATAGAAATTTTATTGGCCGCGATTGGCCTCTGGATATATTTCCGTCTCTCCACCGATATTTCTTCGGCGAAAAAATGGGGGATGTTCGCGCTGGTGGCACTCGTCGCCGCGCTAACGGTTTACGGCGGCCTCTTCTCGCCTCCACCGCCGGGTGTGATCCCCTTGGCCGCCTCCTCTCTGGCGACGAATCTTCTGTTAGTCGCAATTGTATTTTGGCTCGATCGAAGGCGAACTCCCGCCTGAGATTTGCGTTTAAGGGGGATAACAACACCAAGGAGGTATACATGACTTCAGCCCAACGTGCTGCCAAAATTGAATCATACGGCCGCGCCCCCGAAGAACTGGCCGTCGCCCTCAAGGAACTTCCCCGCGACATGTGGAAATACAAACCCGCGCCCGACCGCTGGTCGATTCACGAGATCATTATTCATCTGGCCGACTCTGAGGCCAACTCGTTCATTCGTGGACGGGTCTTCCTCACGGAGCCGGGGAAAACGATCATGGCGTACGATCAGGACAAATGGGCCCGCGAGTTGAACTATCACGCTCAGGACACCGAACTGGCGCTCGATCTGTTCCGATGCCTCCGCAAGTCGACCTACAATCTCCTTCGCACCGCGCCGGTGTCGGTATGGGACCGGACGATTGTCCACTCCGAGTCGGGGCTCATGACGATGGATCGTTGGCTGGAAATATATGAGCACCACACCCACGGCCACATCAGCCAGATGCGCAAGAATTACGAGGCGTGGGAAAAGCGAAAATCGGCGGTCACGGCCTGATTCTGTGGGCGGCAGACGTCCCGTCTGCCCCTGTTAAGACGGGACATGGGACATTCCGTGAGTGGCGGACGTCCCCATCCACCACGAGACCGAGCAGTAGTCGGCGGACAGGAATGTCCGCCGATCACGCGCTAATTCTGTAATGACCCGCGATACTTAGCCGGCAATCAAGGCGAGCAGTACTTGGTCGTTACCTTTCAGCCCCAGACACTTCGGGCAATCTGTTCAAACCCCTTATGGGCGCGGATCGCGTCCCAGAATGGAATTATGCGCCCAACCACCACGAACGATTCACGTTCAACCACTGCGCGTTGGGCGAATTGCATCGCCTCGTCCTGAAAACCGGCCGCCGCCGCCGCGACCGCCATCCAGAAGTGAGACACATACTCGAGACGCGACCGCCCTTTTAATTCGTCGTAAACCGCTCCGGCGAGTTCTCGCTTCCCGGCCTTTTCGAGCGACCAGCCATACGCCGACAGCGCCCATGAATTTCTGCCGGAGAGCGCGAGGAGCGACGACGCCATATCGATCGCGCGATCATACTCTCCCGCCCAGGCATAACTTTGGACGTAGGCCCAGTGCGCGAAGAATGACTCCTTGTCGAGCTGGTGCGCCCTATGCCCTTCGCGAATCGACTCTTCATGCCTTCGAGCAAACGCCAACAGCATACTGTGCATTCCACCCGCCCACGCATTCAGCGGCTCGTCGGTTATCGCCTGACGAATCTCGGCAAGCGATTCCTCTATAGTCCACAGACCAAATCCATGTCCCCAGTGCGCCCGCTCGCAACGAGCGCGAACATGCTTTGGATCGCAGTCCAGAGCCAGCTTCCAAGCTTCTACCGCCTTCGGATACGCCCGGTTATACTGCGCTTCGACATCGGCGATCGTGGCATATGCCTCGGCTAATCGCGGATCAAGCGACAGCGCCCGCTGTGCGAGACCCTGTGCCTGTGGCATCACCTTGGCGGGAGGAACAATCGTGAATGTCCCCAGTAGTCGATACGAGTCGGCCAGCCAGGCCAGCGCGTCGGCATAGTTCGGATCAAGCTCAACCGCCCGCTCGAAGCACTCAATTGCGTTACTCAGGAACCTTCCCCGCTTAAGCTGAAATGCCCGTCCCTTGAGGAATAATTCGAATGCTTCGATATTCGTTGTTCCATGTCGAGAAGCCGCTTTGTCCGCGTCGGTGCGCATACTAACCGACAACTTGCCGGCAATCGCCTGGGCGATTTCATCCTGAACTTCAAAAACGTCGGTCATCTCGCGGTCATACCGCTCCGACCATATCTGGTACCCGTCGGTGGCGTTCACGAGTTGAACGGTGATACGAAGCCGTGCCCCGGAGCGGCGAACTGTCCCTTCAAGAACGGTCGTGACATCGAGTTTTTCAGCTACCGTCCGCAAATCCTCGCGACGCCCCTTGAAGGCAAAACACGACGACCGCGCCGGCACCCGAAGCCCGTCGATATGAGCCAGCGCGTTCAAGATTTCATCGGTAATACCGTCGGCGAAATATTCATTTTCGGGTCCGCTCTGGTTCTCGAACGGGAGTACACCGATAGACTTGTGTCGCGGACTGTCTGCTCTGGCCCCCGTAGCCGCCAATTCGCCCAGTTCCAATCGGACATCGCGGATATCGCGTGGTCGCGCGTCGGCGTCTTTCTGCAAACATCGCCGCACAATCTCGCGTACCCGGTTCGGCGTTGTGGCCGGCAACTTTGTCCAGTCTGGCTCGCGCTCCAGCACCCGAGCGATCAGATCGGACGTGGTTTCTCCGACGAATGCAGGGCTCCCCACAAGGCATTCGTATAACACACACCCGAAAGACCAGACATCACTGCGCCGATCAACGGGACGACCACGCGCCTGCTCCGGACTCATGTACGCGGCGGTACCGAGAATCACTCCCGTCCGGGTTGATCCGTCATAGGCTGTCATCGTGGGCGACTTCCCCGGGTCGGAACCGGGGATTTGCGACGGATCGCTCTTGGCCAGCCCGAAATCGAGCACTTTGACATTCCCCGCGGCGGTGATCATGATATTGCCCGGTTTGAGATCGCGATGGATAATTCCCCGCTCGTGGGCGGCTTCGATTGCCGAGGCAATCTGACCACCTGTTGCGAGCGCCTCGCGCAGAGGCAACGCCCCTCGGGTGAGGCGTTGGGCGAGTGTTTCTCCCTCGACAAGCTCAAGTACCAGGTGCGGTGCGCCGTTGGCTTCTTCAAGCCCGTAGATTGCGGCAATATTGGGATGGTTAAGCGAAGCCAGCGCCTTTGCTTCCCGCTCGAACCGGGCCAGACTGTCGGCGTGAGAGGCCACTTCCGGCGGCAAAACCTTTACCGCCACCTCGCGACCCAACCGTATATCACGCGCCCGATACACCACCCCCATACCGCCGGCGCCTAACGGGCCGATGATTTCATATGAGCCAAAGCGAGTTCCGGGTTCCAGTGTCATACGCCCGTGAAAATACAACATTTACCTAGCGCGGCAAAGGTGAATAATGCACCGGATTTATCCATATAGGAAGGGGCCTGCGGCAATCCGATATCGTCGTGTCGAGCGTGGACGAGACACGACGTTGTGGTCTTCGTAGGTCACTCGCGTCTTAGCGGGTGACCTTTATGGACGGCAGACGCCCTGTCTGCCCCCTCATAGAACGGGCACAGCGAGCCGCAAATGTGTCATTGCGAGCGTCGACTTCTTAGTCGATCAAAGCAATCTTCCCTCATCATCAAATAGAATTGGGCGAGTCTGTCGTCGAACTCGTCCTCAGAAACAAGAGGGAAAGCGGGTTTGCTGACAAACCCGCTTTCTAAATCATCCTTCGCCACGACGGCAAGATTCGAAATCTGAATTACTTATTGGTCAGCTGTCTCTCGCCCTTCACTTTTGCAAGTAACTGCTTATGGGTCAACTGCATTTCCATCTTATTGTGTTCTTGAGACCAGACCGTTTCAATACCGTCAATAGAGTATTTCTGAACGTCAATAGTGCGGGCACCGCCGTCATAGATGCCGATGACCTTAATTGGGAAATCCGTACGGCCGCCGCCCCTTACCAGTTCTGCAGAGTGGTCATTTGGAAGGAAATGAATATACCTCCCGTCGGTTAGCTTGATGCCAAAATCGTGTCCATAAATGTCACACTGAGAGCGTGTGCCCGCTGTCTTATGCAAATCGCAGGCGATACACGTGTACGTGCCCGTGAAGGTCCGTGCTCTATTGGTTGTCTGGCCCAGCGCTGTTGAGCCGACGAGGAGAACAAGGGCTACCGATGTGAGGATTTGACTTCGTGTCATGAGCGATTCCTTTCTAAAGTTGGCAAATTGATTGTATGGACTTTGTGAACCTATAAACTCCACATTAACACCGCAAGCGAAATCTTTGTGGCTGGGATCACTTCTTGAGGGTCACCAGCGTACCTCTTCATACAACCTCGGTCTGGCCTCATTGATGCTGTCAAATCCCCTTCAATTTCCGCCCTACGTGGCCACGCATTCGATTGTTTCCCATTGACTTCCGTGAGTTGCGGGCGTCCGCGTATGCCACTTGGCTGGCCACGATCGGCGGTGATAGACGCGGTAGACGAGGACATCCACCGCAAACGGATCACTCCGACCATACTTAATGTCACTCCGACCACCCCTCTGTCATTCCGGCCGAAGAGCCGGAATCCAGCCGGTGATACAAGCAGATACCTCCCTGCCAATATCTTGGCCAATATCTTGGGCTGGATGCCCGCTCTACGGCGGGCATGACGATGAAGCTGTCGTGGGTCACTCGCGCCTTTGCGGGTGTCACTTGTGGCTGGCAGACGTCTCATTTCGGCGTGGTGTCAGGTGCCCCCACCTGACACTCTGCAGCGCTTTGAACCCCTTTGGTTTCAATCGGAATTACCCCCGCCTCCAAATTGGTTTTGTCTTGCACCTATTTGAAATCTTCCAGCCCCCTGTTCTAAATTGGCTTCGTTTTCCTAAAAAAGGGGTCCCACTTTGTGGCTTTCCCCCGATGCATGGTGCCTCACGCCTCCCCGACCTTATGCACCCCATCAAAGTCACCCTGGTCGCGCACATGTCATTCCCGCGAAAGCGGGAATCCAAGGGTGTCGCGACCGGGACTAGGTACCCAGGATTGTGCCGGACATAGTTCATCAATAAGGGGCTCCGATTCGTAAACAACGGGGAGTTGATGGGGAAAGTGACGGGGCATCAAGACTTTAGAGATTGACAGGGAGGAGCCGGTGTAATATGGTAGTAATACCCCACCATAAATGGCGGGGTACCAGGGCGAAGAGAAGATGACAAAAAGGAGCGAGTTGGGCCGCCACCGGGTTGAATCATTGGTAGAATGTACTGAGGAAAACATATGAAACGTCAATATTCCGTTCAACTTCTCTTGATTGCGTTGAGTCTCACAATAGTGATTTCGCTCTTCGTTCAAAGTAATTTGGCTAACTCGACAAGATTCTTTGTTGCAGCTCCCATTTCGAGAGGCGAAGTTCTTTCCAAAGTAATTCAAGTCCTTGGAGCCAGGCTCTCAGAACACGGTGTTGCGGATAGTTCATCTTGGGTTGTGAACCAAATAACCATCGTAGATACGTCTACTCCTTTTATCAGTCATTTATTGAACGGGAAAGAGGCGTGGCAAGTCAATCTGGGTCAGATATCTATGCGGGTCATCGTTGATGACAGTGGAAGTGCTATAGAAAGCAGGCGAGACGTCAGTGCTCTATTGCGGGAAGATTCTGTCGGGCGCATCTATATTCGGATCATTTCTCGAGATAGTGCGGTTGACCCTGAGAGAATTAGATACACTCCGTTGCGACTCGCCGAG
>JBGOTX010000126.1:0-5982 GCA_041476705.1 Candidatus Zixiibacteriota bacterium | reverse complement strand
TCGTTGATGTCCTGAGGGGGAAGAACAAGCCGGTGTTTACGCCGCACCTTGATATGGGTGACTTTGTCATCGTGATCAATGCGGCCAAGGTCAAAGTGACCGGCAATAAGAAGGCAAATCTGTTTTATTCGCACTATTCCGGATATCCGGGCGGTTTGACCCGGATCAGTATGGGAAATCAGCTGGCCAAGAAGCCCGAAGTTGTATTTGCCCACGCGGTGCAACGGATGATGCCAAAGACCCGCCTGGGTCGCAAACAACTCAAGAAGCTTTTGGTGTATCCGGGGGCGAACCATCCCCATAAAGCCCAGAAGCCCGAACCGATGAATATTGGCTAAGGAAGACGATAGAGGATTATGACAACGAACGATTTGTATGCCGCTTCCGGTCGACGCAAAAACGCGGCGGCTCACGCCAAGATCAGGCCAGGCAAAGGAACTTTCACGGTCAACGATAAACCGGTGTCCGATTATCTTTGCCGGGAAACGCTGGTCCAACGGGCGCAGAAGCCGCTTTCAGTGGTTGATCTGCTGGGTCGGTTTGATGTGTCCTGCCATTGCAGTGGCGGCGGCGTGTCCGGTCAGGCGGGAGCCATCTCTCTGGCGATCAGTCGCGCTCTGGTGCTGTACAATCCGGAGTTTCGGGCGGCTTTGCGCAAGGAAGGCCTGATGACGCGCGATCCGCGGTCGGTAGAGCGGAAAAAGTACGGTCAGCCGAAAGCTCGAAAACGCTTCCAGTACTCGAAGCGTTAAACAAATAACGGTCCCGCGAAAGCGGGATACTGGCAATCCCGACCGACTCGAGTATCGGTCCCATCTGCTACGGGCTTACCTCGAGGTGGACGTCGGGACGAAGTTGAACCGATCACAGAAGGACGTGTAATGATCACTCCCAAGGTCAAGGAATTCCTCGAAGCGGGCGTTCATTTTGGACACCAGACCCGTCGCTGGAATCCCAAAATGAAGCCGTTCATTTTTGCGGCTCGCAACGGTATTTACATTATCGATCTGCAGAAGACGATCAATGCTCTCGAACAGGCCAAGAAGAAAGTCCGCGAAGTGGTGCAGGGCGGCAAGTCGATTTTGTTTGTCGGCACCAAGAAGCAGGCCCGCGAAGTCATTCTCGAAGAAGCCCCGAAGTGCGGCGGCTTTTATGTGACCGAGCGGTGGTTGGGCGGCATGCTGACCAATTTCAATACCATCAAGAACTCCATCAAGAAGCTCAAGGATATCGAGCGGATGCAACAGGACGGCACGATGGAGAAATTCACCAAGAAGGAGCGTTCCGGCTTTGACAAGGAAGCCGGCAAGCTTACCGAGGTGCTGGTGGGAATCAAGGAAATGAGTTACCTGCCGGGACTGGTGATCGTGGTCGACGCCAAGAAGGAAAAGATCGCGGTGGCCGAGGCCTCCAAGTTGAACATCCCGATCATCGCCATTCTCGATACCAATGCCGATCCGGACCCGATCGATTTTCCGATCGCGGCCAACGATGACGCGATCAAGTCGATTCGTATTCTTTTGCGCGAGCTGGTTGATGCGGCGATCGAAGCCCGCCACAACGTCTCGGCGGACTTGATTGAAAAGGCACAGGAGGCAGAGCGCGCGACGCCGCTATCCACGTACATCTCCACTGAACCGAAAGAACGCTAAGGGGTATTGGCGACGATGGAAATATCAGCCCAAATGGTCAAAGAGCTCCGCGAGAAAACCGGCGCGGGGATGATGGATTGCAAGAAAGCGCTGGCCGAGGCCGAAGGCAATTTCAGCCGGGCGGTCGACGTCCTGCGGGAACGCGGGATCGCCAAAGCCGCTTCAAAGGAAGGCCGGTCCACCTCCGAAGGCCTGATTGCCTCGTACATTCAGCCCGGCGACCGGCTGGGCGTCATGGTGGAAATCAATTGCGAGACCGACTTTGTCGCCCGCACGGACAAGTTCAGGGATTTTGCACTCACGGTGGCGAAGCACGTGGCGGTGTCTTCGGCTTCCGACGTTGACGGCTTATTGAACGAAAAAATGGCCGGCGGGAAGACCGTGTCAGACCTGGTGAAAGGGACGATCGGTGCAATCGGCGAAAACATGCAGATCAAGCGATTTGTTCGTTTCGCCACGGAAGGGCATGTCACCAATTACATGCACCCGGGCGATAAGCTCGGCGTGCTCGTGGAGATTGCGGCCGGCAAAGCCGCCTCGGATCAGGATGGGTTCAAAGTCTTTGCACGGGATATCGCCATGCAGATCGCGGCGACCAACCCGATTGCGGTGAGTCGCGAAGGGCTGGATCCGGCCATGGTCGCCAAAGAGCGCGACATCCTCAAGCATCAGACCGAGAACGAAAAGAAACCGGCGGCCGTGATCGATAAAATTGTGGACGGCCGCATGGAAAAGTTCTATTCTGAGGTCGCGCTGTTGGAACAGCCGTTCGTGAAGGACAACGACAAAACGGTGATGGACCTCGTCAAGGACAAAGTTGCCAAGTTGGGCGAGAATATTCAGATTAAACGGTTCGTGCGGTTCCGCCTGGGTGAGTGAGTCCGTTATGCCGTCCGAGTTACCGAAACCAGCTTACAAGCGGATTTTGCTAAAACTGTCCGGGGAGGCCCTTGTGGGTCCCGGACAGTTTGGCATTCATACCCCGACCGTTGTTTCGATCTGTTCGCAGATCAAAGATGTGCACCAACTCGGCGTGGAGATGGCCGTGGTGGTAGGCGGCGGAAATATCTTTCGCGGGATGAACGCCGCCGAGCGGGGGATGGACCGGGTCACGGCCGACAACATGGGCATGCTGGCCACGGTCATGAATTCACTGGCGATGATGGACACGCTCGAACAGATGGGAATCTTTACGCGGGTGATGTCGGCCGTGAAAATCGAGGCGTTTGCCGAGCCGTATATCCGCCGTCGGGCGATCCGCCATATGGAAAAGCGACGCATGGTGATTCTGGCCGCCGGCACGGGGAATCCGTTTTTCAGCACCGACACGGCCGCCTCGCTTCGCGCGATGGAGATCGGCGCCCAGTTGATGATCAAGGCGACCAATGTCGAGGGAGTGTATTCGGCCGATCCCAAGAAAGACCCGAACGCGAAGTTCTTCACCAATCTCACGTATATGGAGGTCTTGACGAAAGAACTGCGGGTGATGGACTCAACCGCCATATCATTGTTAAAGGATAATCGAATCCCGGTGCGGGTAATAGATATTAACCGGGCCGGCAATCTCACGCGGGTGGCGCTGGGAGAGCAGGTCGGGACGCTGATCTCGTAACCTTGCCAAGGAGTGAGCTATGTCTGTGGGAAGCGACAAACTACATCAATTCTACAAGGATGCCGACGAGAAGATGCACAAGACGGTGGAGACGGTCATCCGCGAGCTCCATACCGTTCGAACCGGCAAAGCCTCGGCCCATCTGCTGGACACGGTCAGAGTCGAAGCGTACGGGACCGTGATGCCCCTCCAACAGGTGGCCACGATCGCCGCGCCCGAGCCCCGCTTGCTGGTGCTTACGCCGTTCGACAAAACCATAACCGTCAGCATCATCAAAGCAATTCAGAAAGCCGACCTTGGGCTGAATCCGAATGTCGATGGTCAAATGATCCGTATCGTTATCCCTACGCTCAACGAAGAGCGACGACGCGAACTGGTCAAGCATTGCAAGCATGTGGCCGAGGAAGGGCGGGTGGCGGTGCGGAATGTTCGTCGCGACGCCAACGATCATGCCAAGAAGCTCCTCAAAGAACACGGCGTGACCGAGGATGAGGAGAAGCAGGCCTTGGAGAAAATGCAGAAACTGACCGATGGTTTCATCCACCAGATCGACCAATTGGTGGCGCAGAAGGAAGCCGAAGTCATGCAAGTGTGAGTAATCAGCACCCGGAAGTGATCAAGCCCGGCCCCGGCCGGGCTTTTTTATGCGGGGTAGTCGCCGTCGATGTATTTGCGCAGGTGCCTGTTCTCGAACTCCATGCTGTCAAGCTGTGCCTTGACCACGTCGCCGATCGATACCAGGCCGATCGCACGGTCATTGTCCACGACCGGAATATGCCGTATGCGATGGGTAGTCATCAACGCCGCCACATGATGGAGCGGATCGGACGGGAGAGCGGTGAAAAGTTTTTTGGTCATCACGTCTCCCACCGTGTGGCTCATGAATCCTTTGGGCTCTTCATACACCAGACGAAAGATATCCTTATCGCTTACCAAGCCAGCTAACCGTTGCTGGTCGTCGATGACGAGCAGGCAACTGATCCGATGCTTAAGCAGGAGAGCCATGGCTTCGGGAATGGAAGTGTCCACGACTGCGGTAATGAGCGGCCGGGATTTGGCCGCCAGAATGTCGCTCACGAACATATATTCCCCGCACACTTATGTCGCGGTAAGTTGGGGACGGACGACTGCCGCGATCGTTATTGATAATCCCGAGGTCGGGCGTTAACTTGCGTGCGATGGCAAAAGAACATGTTCTTGCTTCACTCACATTATACACCAATCGTCGTGAAGATAAAAGATAAAAGTACTCCAATATTGCTGTGCGGGGTCTTAATGGCCCTGATTTTATCAGCCACGACACCGGCAGTCGGTCCACAGGAGATCATCGACTACTACTGGCGAAAAGCCGCCCGGGCCTACCCGGAGCACGATCCGGTCATTGCCGGCCAGACGACATCGTATACGGTCAGCGGATACATTCGCCAGCTCAGTCGTGGGGGGAAGGTTAAGACGACCGATAGCTCGGTCAGCCGGTACTGTTATTCACACCGCGCGCTTGATTCGGTCGTCTTTGTGCGGGGCAGGAAACGCCCGACGTTCCCGATTGACGTGACCGTGCCGAACGTATTTGACACCACCTATGTTCGCGCGTTGTACCCCAACGACAACGGCGGCGCCGAACTGGCGATTGGTTTCGACACCGATTCAACCCATGATCAGCGTCCGGTGGGGATCATCACTATCGACCGCGATGAGTGCACGATTCGACGCCTGCATGTGGCATATCTCGACAAGCCCGGTTGTGCGCGATTCAGCCGCTCGTATCACTTTATCCGGATAGACAGCTGGGTAGTGCCCGACAGCATAACCGAAACGGCGGCCCTGCGACGGTTCATGGTGGACGAGGACTATCGGATAGACATCGTCATTACCGATATCGAGGTCGGCCCCCGGAAGGACGCGACCAAACGATGAAAGCTCAACTTGCCCGGACCATGCTCCGGGTGTAGCTTACACTGGTATGGATCAGCCGCTGGAAGAACTGAAGGCGCGGGTTTCGGCGCGCGCGGATCGAATACCTGCGCATATTGCCATTATCATGGATGGTAATGGCCGATGGGCGGCGCTCCGCAACCAACCTCGCACGTTCGGCCACGAAGCCGGCGTGAAAGCGGTTAAGGAAGTAGTCAAGGCCTGCGGCGAGCTGGGGGTTAAGTACCTTACCCTGTACACCTTCTCGATTGAAAACTGGAAACGCCCGCTCGATGAGGTCACGGCGCTCATGTCGCTTTTGGCCCGCACGACAGTGAGCGAGTTGGATGATCTGATGAAAAACAACGTCAAGCTTATCACCACCGGGCGCATGACCGGCCTGCCGGCCGCCCGTCGGCTCGTGCTCAACGAAGCTGTAAAGCGCACGGCTAACAATCGGGGGCTGGTCCTCAATCTGGCGCTCAATTATGGAGGACGCACGGAGATTCTGGACGCCGTCAAGGCGATCGCCAATGCGGTCAAGGCCGGAATGATCGATCCGCTCAAGATCGACGAAGAGTTGTTTTCCAGCTTTCTATATACGGCGAATATCCCCGATCCCGATCTGTTGATACGCACGTCGGGTGAGATGCGCATCTCTAACTTTCTCTTGTGGCAGACGAGTTACACCGAACTGTATATTATCGATACCTTCTGGCCGGATTTCGGGCGACGCGAGTTGTACGAAGCGATTCTCAATTTTCAACAGCGGGAACGCCGATTCGGAAAGGTAATCCCTCAGGT
>JBGOTX010000125.1:0-6014 GCA_041476705.1 Candidatus Zixiibacteriota bacterium | reverse complement strand
GTCAACTCTACAGTAAATAACACCAGTACAAGCAAATACATGGAAATCATCAACACTTTTTGACCATTATGCCCATTGCGAGTGTCGCCTTCTTAGACGACCGAAGCAATCCCTCCTATTCTTGTCACCCCGGGCGAAGACCCGGGGCCCAGAAGGATAATTCTACAAACACACGTCATGTGATCCAGTGGGTAGCAGACCGCTGTCTGCGACTATTTGAGACGGACACATGGGACATGTGCCGCTCAAATAAAATCCCCCCGGCGCGGGCCGGGGGGTGTCGAGGGAAGATGAAGGCAGATACTATTGGCCACTAACCGCTGTGACCGCCACCTGAAGATCATCCTTCGGAACCGTGACCAGCGCGGTCACTTTGTCGCCCACTTTGACAAACAGCCCCTGATCCTGTGTGGCCACCACCAGCTTGCGGCCGACCTTGCGCGCCTCGACTATCTGCTGTCCCGCAAACCCCTCTACCACTGAAAACACCTTGTCGTAATAACTCATCAGCCCTTTGTCGGTGCCGATATACACCGTCCAGTCGGAGGCATCGATCGAAGTCACCATATTCGATGGCAGTCCGTTGGTTGAATCAAACGGCTCCCACCGTCCGCCGTCATAGATGAACAGCCCGTGATCAGTGCCGAGATACAAATGTTTGTGATTGTACGCCAGAGCCGTCACGTTGTTGAACAGCAACTCGTCGCGTGTCAGAAACCTCTGTTGAAAACTCGTGCCGTCCCACCGATACAACCCGTCACCATCTGTCCCGACCCAGAGCGCCTCGGTATCGGCCATCAGCGCGCTGACCGGCAAACTGTCGTTCACTTTCACCAGTCCGACTGGTGTGCGCGAGTACAGCCCACAGTCGGTGCCGATCATGAGCGCATCGCCATAACTGTACAGCACACTGATCGGCGATTCCGGCTGATCCGGGGTCGGCACCAGCTGGTCATCAACCAGTTGATACAGTTTTTCGCCGCCGGTGAAAATCTGCCCCTCATGCGAGACCATCGCCCGAAGACGATCCGGCACGACCACTGCACTATTGGTCTTTTCATTCAGATTGCGAATGATGAGCGCCCCGTCACACGCGGCATACACAACCTTTCCGACCGGCAGTAGATCGTTGATTGGATACGCCGCCGCGCTTGAATCGGACAGTGCCACCTTTCTTCCAACCCCCTCCATCGGCCGGGGCGGAAACTGATTGTCGCCGGCGACCACCTGCGAAACCAGCTCGCGGTCGGCCGGCACCGCGCCTTTGTCATCCTTGCCCGAACATCCGAACATCACCGCCGCCGTGATCATTACTATCACCGCCGCGCCCGAGAACCACACCTGCTTTTTCATGACCTTTTCCTTTCCTCTAAGGGGTTGTGTTGTCTGGCTGGGGTATATCAAGGAGGGTGCCACGAAGTTATGTCGTTGCGTCACATTGTCTTAACTTTCCGCCACCCACTTGAGCACGACGACACCGTGTCACAACGGACACGAAATCTTACCGATGTTTGATATTTTGTTGCAGTTCAGCGTCTTATATTGTGTCACAACTGACACGATTGAGTGTACAATTGGATAGAGATGGCTGGCCTGGGCCTCGTGGATTGATTACTGTAGAATGGAATGGGCATGATGAAATCGACACGCACATATCTCATCGCACTTGCGATAACTCTCGCCACTGCCACCCTTCTGTGTGGCACCACGAGCGGTCGCGAGGTCCGGTGCAAACTGCTACAGCAGAAACTTGGGCGGCTGTATTTCTCGGCGGGAAAAGAAGAAGACATCTTCCCCGGCTGTCGCTGGGTGGTGTATCGCGATTCAACCGACACGTTGAACCCGCTGTTGCACGGGAAGATTGCGGAATCGTATGACGGGGTATCGGTGAGTGATTCAAGTAGCTTGCCTGACATAGGAACATGGCCGGATAGCGCATCGGTTGAACCTGCGCCCATCGCGCACGGTCAGATTCGCGTCGTTGGATTCATCGATAGTCTGTTGTATGTCGTAAAGTCGGATCTTCCGAGTATCGACACTAATGTCTCTGGGAAACCGGTTCTGATCGATGAAGATTCCATTTCGTGGCCGGGGCAATGGGGGCGCACATACCTTCGTGAAGTTGTGGACAGTAGTTTGTCCGGAAGTGTGGTCGACTCGATTTCAATCGCTCCTTTGGTTGGTCGGATAGCTATTCAAAGCACCCCCCGAACAGACAACGCTGACATTTTGATATCGTACCGGCAAACGGACGAAGAGATAGGGCGTTACCAACTCTCGCACTCCGCACCATTCTTAGTTGGACTTTTGTCAAGAGTAGCCAAGCGCATCACTCGAGGCGGCCTTCTTACAACTGCTCTTTTTTATCGCGTTGACTCTTCCAACGCGGGACTGATATTTGGTAGTCCGGCCATATCAACTGCCAGCTTCATCGAGGAGAATGGCTCCGTTCCATCCTACGCTCCTGACAGCAAAAAGGGAAAGGCCCTACTGAAAGAGGTAGGGGAACGCCCCGCTGCCGTCTGTACTCTTCACCAATCACCATTCCTCAACCAGACACTCGAATTTCTTAATGAGATTCTTCATCGAGGCGGCTTTTTCGTGTGTAGGCCATTAGATCCGGCCGACCTCTGTGCCGACCTTCAGCTAGAAATAATTCCATTCGAATCTGTTCACCCAGAACGCACGCTTCAGACTGTGCTATCAATCCTCGCCGCCGACACGGTCGTGCGGGACAAATCCAACCAGCCGATTCGCCTCGCTGATCGACTCTTGACTGATGCCATGCAGACCTCAGACTCGACTCAGCGGATGCGGCTCTTACAACGCGTCGATCGCATTCTGATGGAAGACATCGGCGCTTTTCCGCTCTTCCGACCGATCATCCACATCTGCGCCAAAGAAGAAATCAGGGGCATACGATTTGACAAGGACGGACGGATCGATCTGCGCAACGTGTACCGCGTCAAACTTCCCGCCGACTCGACGAGCAGTTCCCCATGAGTTTCACCGGACGCATTCGTCTCTACCTGATCCTGATCGCGCTGGTGCCGCCGCTGGTGATTCTGGGCGCGGTCTGGTACGAGTCGAACGCCTACAACCGTCGATGGCAGGAGTCCGAAGCCGAGCGGCAGGTTGATATCTTTTCGATTTTGCTTCGGCAGGAGCGCATTCAGCTCTCTCAATCACTCGCAGACGCCACGCAGCAAACCGACTGGCCTCAACTGACCCGGAATCGCGTCCGCTCGCGCCAACCGATTCCCGAAAATATTGCCGGTCGGTTTGATTTTCTGGAACTGGCCGATACGTCCGGTCTGGTCCTGTGGAGCAACAATCGCCCCGGACTCGTAGGAGACACTCTGTCTCTGCCGCCCGACTGGCGCTCATCAGATTCGGGAACTTCCGCGCAGGTCGAGATCGACCACACCGGTCTACACCCTGCGCTCTGCGGTTGGATCGCCATCGATTCTCTTCACCGATTGTACGGCGGCAAATATCTCGATCATGGTTTCCTGACCCTCGCCGTGGCAACTATCGATGGCCTCATTGAATTGCGCTTTGCCGATGATTCCCTCACCCCCGACCCGCTTCTATCTCGACTCAAACCACTACAGTTGTTTGAACACGACGGCGGGTTTACCGTCTTGCTGATCGGCGGTCACGAGGCCGGCTTCTACCTTACGGCCGAACTTTCACCAAGCGTGCGTCTCCCCCATTTCTTGAACCTGTACGTAGTCGCCATCGTCATCGGATTGTTCGCCGTCGTTATCGCCATCGCGCTCGGCTGGTACCTCTCCCGACGCGCCGAACAGGAACTTGATAATCTCCTGGCCGCCACCAATAGAGTGGCGACCGGTGATCTCGACACCCCCGTCATGGCCTACGATGTCGGCGAGTTTTCGCGCCTCGCCGACGGTCTCTCCGACATGATCACGCAACTCAAACAGTCGCGGGACCGTTTGGCCGTCACCGAGCGTATCGCCGCCTGGCAGATCATGGGACGAAAGATCGCGCACGAAATCAAGAATCCCCTCACCCCGATCTCCATCTGTACCGATGATCTCCGCCGTTCGTACGCCGAAAACCGCCCCGATTTCGAAACGACCCTTAAGCAGAGCGTGACCACCATCAAAGGCGAAATCACCCGCATGACCCGCCTGTTGGACCAGTTTGTTTCATTCGCCAAAATGCCCCCGCCGAAAATGGAATCGATTGTGCTTGAGCACCTGAAAACCGACCTCCAATCACTCTATCAGCATGATCTCGCCTCCGGCCGCCTCATTCTTACCGGTAACTGGAGGATTCAATACCAGTGCGACCCCGAACAAATCAAACAACTTGTCATTAACCTGATCAAGAACAGCCGGGAATCTGCCGAAAGCGCCGTCGTGGCCGTTACCCTCTCCACCGGTGAATCCGGCGTCGTAATCACCGTCGAAGACACCGGCCACGGATTCTCTCCGCAAAACCTGACCAGTCCGTTTGAGCCGTATGTGTCGTCAAAGAAAGACGGCTCCGGACTGGGCCTCGTCATCTGCCAGCGTATTGCCATCGATCACGGCGGCACGATCGAACTGTACAACCGACCTGAAGGAGGCGCGGGAGTTCGCGTAATCCTCCCGTAACACTTATGCCGCGCATATTGATCATCGACGACGAGGATGCCATCCGCTCTTCGCTCAAATCCGCGCTCGACAAACGCGGCCACGATACCGTCACCGCCGCGACCGCGAAACAGGGGCTTGAGTTTTCAACCGCCGGCTTCGATGTCATCTTTCTCGATGTCATGCTTCCCGACCGAAGCGGCCTGGATATTCTGCCCGAACTGCTGGTCCGCTTTCCGCAGTCAGCGGTGGTAATGATCTCCGGTCACGCCGATATCGACACGGCCGTCAAAGCGATCCGGATCGGCGCCTACGATTTCATCGAAAAGCCGCTCTCGCTTGATCGGGTGCTCGTGACTGTCGACAACGCCTGCCGCACAAACCGCCTTCGCACCGAGAATGTCCGGCTCTCGCACTTGGTCTATGGCGAGATCATCGGCCAGTCGCCCGCGATCAGGAAAGTCAAAGATGAGGTTATCCGCGCCGCCGCCAAGGCCTCGCGCTTTCTGATTCTCGGCGAAAACGGTACCGGCAAGGAGTTGGTCGCGCACATGATCCATCGACACGGCAAAACCCCCGACGGTCCCTTCGTGCCCGTCAACTGTGCCGCTCTCCCGTCGGAGTTAGTCGAGTCCGAACTGTTTGGCCATACAGTGGGCGCTTTCACCGGAGCGACCAAAAACCGCAAGGGGAAATTCGTCGAGGCCAACGGCGGGACGATCTTTCTGGATGAAATCAGCGAGATGCCCCTCGAAGCCCAGGCCAAAATCCTCCGCGTAATCGAAAGCCATGAGGTCTCGCCGGTCGGTTCCGACACAACCGTCAAAGTCCAATGCACGATTATCGCCGCCTCGAATCGCGATTTGCCCGCGCTGGCGGCCGATGGCCGCTTCCGACAGGATTTGTACTATCGACTGAACGTCGTCACCCTGCAATTGCCGCCGCTGAGCGACCGCCGCGAGGATATCCCGATCCTGTGCGACAATTTCCTTACCCGGTTCGCCGATGAAACCGGAAGCACTCCCCGTCGACTTTCCCCCGACGCGCTCTCGTTCATCAATCGGCTCCGACTATCGGGCAACGTGCGTGAACTCAAGAATCTCATGGAGCGGGTTAACATTTATTGCGACGCCGCCGAAGTCTCCGCGGCCGATCTGAAACGTTTCTTGCCGCACGATGACACCGACCAACCCCTCTCGCTTAGGGAGTCGGTGGACCAGTTCGAGGCCGACCAGATTCGACGGGCGATTGATCGTTCCGGCGGCAACATGACCGAAGCGGCCCGCCAGCTTGGCATCGAGCGCTCGCATTTGTACAAGAAGCTGAAGAAGTCGGAAGAGTAGACGACCTATTGTCACCCCGGGCGAAGACCCGGGGTCCAGCAGGACCATACAACGGACGCTGTCGGTG
>JBGOTX010000124.1:0-6014 GCA_041476705.1 Candidatus Zixiibacteriota bacterium | reverse complement strand
TGCATATTTGACCCCCTATAGTCACTTGATTGACAACGGATTATGAGAATAGGACGGCCGGGTGGAGCTAGCGGGAGTACTCGGGTTAGCGTTCGCGCTGGGATTTGATGCTTTCGCGGTCGGGATTGCGGTCGGGATCAAACTCGGCCGGCTCGATCGTTGGACTGTTTTTCGTCTGTCATTTCATTTCGGGTTCGCGCAATTCGGCATGCCGCTGATTGGTTTTGAGGCCGGCGGATATTTGAATCTGGTGATTGGTACCTGGGGGCAGTGGATCGCCGCGATCATTCTGTTTGGGATCGGGGCGCACCTTATCTGGCAACAGTTCTTTCCGGACAAAGTCAAGTTCACGGGTGACCCAACGCGGGGCGCAAGTTTGCTCATGCTTATGTTTGCCACGTCGGTCGATGCTCTGGCGGCCGGGTTGTCGCTGGCGCTGATCGGTGTCGACATTCTGAAACCGGCGCTGACCATCTGCGTGGTGGCGGCGGCGATGACCATTGCGGGGCTGGTCTTTGGACGATTACTCGGCTTGAGATTCTCGCGTGTGGCGGGGATAATCGGCGGCCTGTTGTTGATCGGCTTGGCGGTGAAGACGGTGGCGTGAGCGCTCAATCTTGCCGCTCTCACTGCCTGCGGCGGATCATACCAATCTACAAACTAAAATTCAGCCCGGTAATCAGCACCGATTTCTCAGACTGATCGCCATACAAGTTCTGCCACACTGGAATCTGAACGGACAGCGACAAGCTGGTAACATCCCCAAGAGCCACCCTGACGCCCGGGGTGAGATACGCCACCGAACCGCCCGTGTTATCGACAGTCGTCTTGCTATCAAGATCACGGCGGGCGTGCCGGGCATTTACCTGTAATGAGCCGATCATCCAGGACAAGATGGAGCGCTGGCCGCCAATGTTAGCGAGAACGGCGTTGCCATAGTGGTAGTCGAAATCATTTGTCCCGTTACGGCGGAAGTAGGCGCTTGCAAAGACGCGGCTGGCACAGGTTGATCGGGCCAGCGCGCCGCCGAACGTAAAATCGTAACTCCCCGTGCCGCTCTGGAGATGCTCTTCGACGCGGGCGCCATCGGCCTGCGCATTGTTACGTCCGGTCGGGAGTTTGAGCGATCCGGCCAGTCCGGCGGAATAGTGTCGACCGTTGGCGGAGGCGAAATTGGTCATCCATAAGGCCGACAACTCGGCGTCACCGAACCCCGACGACCGCTCATGTGTACTGCCGGCATCGGTGCTGACTTGCAAGCGTCTGAAGGAGAGGGGGAATTCGGTGGACACCGATAGATGGTCCGTCAGTTCGTACATCGCCTCGGCCGAGGGTCGGAATTCGCGCTGATGTTCCATGCCGGGGCCTTCATCGGGAGTCAGGGCGTTGGATTTGGTGGAGTACAAATTGGCGATACTCAACCGAAAGCGGCGGATATCGGATTGTCCGGCGAGGGGGAGAGCCTGGTCGGAAAACTGGAAGGCGTTGTCGCCGCACCGGCAGACCGAGCAGGCCCGCGATGGTGTCACCGACCCTGTCAGTAGGAGCAATGCCCCAAGTATACCGTATGTCGCGTTTCTCATGAACACTCCCTGTGGTTCGCTTATCGGACCCATGATGTTGATCATAACATCAAGATACACGGAATTGTTTCCGGGGGAAAGTGGGACCGTGGGGGAAGGGGGATGCTAAAATGGGTTTGTTTCACATCGCCTTGAGAAATTTCGAATTCTCCCTTCTGCCAGTCGGGACAGACCGGCTCATATAAAGGGGGAGAGGAAGTAAAAAGCGGCGGGTTGGTGGGGGAAGTGAAGGAACGGAAATCTCCGCCTCAGAAAGAAGATGGTAAAGATCGGGCAAGTGGTGATTTCGCCGGCGTGAGTATCTCGTAGTGTCTAAATCGACTGTCTGGTCCGGAATAGCGCTTGACACATGTACGGCGACCGAATAGGTTCAAATCGATTAGCAGTTGAAATCACTTCATCCGAACGACATCCCAAGAGCACGCTTCATAAACGTTCAAAACTGAGGAGGTAGCTATGCGCTACACGAAGTCAGGATGGATTGTCGCGTTAGTGTCGTTGCTCATCATCGTTCCATTTCTCGTCAACGCCACGGACATTTCTTACACTTCCAAATCGCCGGAAGCACTAAAATTCCTGATGGAGGGAATTGAAAAGTCGGATGGTATCCAAGTCCAGGAAGCCCGGGACTTACTCCAGAAAGCATTGGCCGTCGATCCGGAGTGCGCGATCGCCTATTATTATCTTGCGGGAACCACCACGACCAATGAGGAGTACGCGAAGACACTGCGGAAAGCTGTTGAACTTGCCCCCAAGGCATCCGAGCCGGAACGGGTGATGATTCAAGCGGCCCAAGCAGGACTTGATGGGAATGCCGACCGCGTGCACCGGCTGCTTGTGCGGCTGGTCGAGCTTGTCCCCACGTCCCCCCGGGCACACGTTCTGCTCGGATACAATTTGAGAGGCCGCCAGGAGTTGGCGGCGTCCGAAAAGGAGTATCGCAAAGCCATTGAACTTGATCCCACCCATGCCCCGGCGTTCAATGCTCTTGCGTACACCCTCGCCGATCTAGGCCGGTACCCGGAAGCCATTGACATGCTCAAGAAGTATTCGGCGCTGAGGCCGAAGGATCCGAATCCTCATGACTCCATGGCGGAAATCTATCTCTGGATGGGTGACCACCCGAACTCGATCGCCGAGTACAACGCCTCATTAACGCTCGATCCGAAATTCTCCGGTTCGATTTTCGGATTGGGTCATAATTACGTGCTGATGGGGCAGTTTGACAACGCCCGTGCCGCCTACGATTCCTGGCTGAAGCAGGCCAAGGACTACGGAGATTCCAGCGCTGTTTATGGCTGGAGAGCGCTCTCGTACATTCACGAGGGGAAACCGAGCGAGGCCGTCAAGACTTGGCAGGATGAGGACGCTTTCGGCAAAGGGCATAACGATGTTGCGATTCAGCTCGATGGCCACAATAATCTGGCAAGGTGGTATCGTGAGACGGGGGATTATGACAAGGCGCTGGCCGAAATTCAAACTGTCCGCGACCTGGCGAAAGACCCAGGCATCACGAAGGGTGTTCGCGATTTTTATCTCCGATCCGCCGTTGCGGGCGAAGCAATCGCGTGCGCTTATAAGGGGGAATCGGTCGACGCCCAGGCGAAAATGACGGAACTCGAAAAACTGGCGGAATCCGACAAGAGTCGCGACATGACCTATGCGCTCAATTACGTGAGAGGCGAAATCGCGCTGGGGAAAAACGATTGTACCGCCGCTCTGGCCACGTTCGACAAAGCTGATCCATTTAGTGTTCACGTCAAGTATCACATGGCCAAATGCTATGAGAAGCAGGGGAAAACGAAAGACGCCGGGAAGATTTACGGCTGGATTTCAAAATGGAATCGGAACAGTTTCGACTTGGCGATGACCCGTCCGGATGCCCTAAAGAAAACCTGAGATAGTCAGGCGTCAGGCGAACTGCCTAAAACTTGCAGTACGCCGGCGGTGTGAAAGTAATATACAGGTAATTTACGAGCGCAATCAGGTCGCCGATGTCCACGCCGGGAGCGCCGTCGCAATCGGCGGCCTGGGGACAACATAGGACAGGAAAATTAACGTATAGAAAATCGACAAGGGTCGTGATATCCGCAATGTCCACTTGTCGCCCTGTATCACAGTCAATATTGCCCGTTGTCGAGTAACAACATTCGCTTAGCGGAAGAGCATCCCATTTGTCTCGGATGACAAATCTGGTGTTCTTGCCGGTCAACAGCCAGCTGTCGAGAGACCAGATTGTTTTGGTAGGTGCGACTCCGATCAAGCGAACGTTGTTTCCCTGAAACGTCTCACCCCCCGCAACAGTTATGAGGCACGGTCGATCGAATACGATCAGGAAATTCAGCGTTTGGGATCTCGATAATGTCAGGTAGTAGGCCACCGGAATGCTCAGATCCGTGGCGGAAACAGAACAAAGATTGCTACCAGAAGCAGGCGTCGCTGAATATGCCAGTGTGTCACCTCGATATATTGAGAACGCCACGCTGGGAGCGCCGATCGGTGAGAAATCTGACGACAGGTTAAGCGTACCGCTGGCATTTACAAGTTTCCAGCCTGAAAGGGGAATCGGGGCCGAGCCCATATTCATCCCGAGAAGGGAACCTCTCATGGCCACGGTCATCTCGGCGCCGACCACTGTCAGGTCTTGAGCGATTTTAAGTTGGTGAGCAGATGTGTTGTTAACCGCCAGGGACACACCGCCAGTTCCGTCGGAGCCGATGCTGTCAACTATCAAAGTCAATGCCGAATCGGACAAAACAGCCGGTCCGTAAGCAACCGCTCCCATGCATGGTAGACACTGCATGAGATGCTGTATGGTCGGAGTGACGGCGATAACCGTGGTCATCGGACCGGGAGGAGGCACGGCCGAATAACTCTTGAGCACCATGATCGGTCGGTGTACCGGCTGAAGGGTATTCGGGTTCACCGGGGTTGGATAAGGGGCCCATTCGACTAAGAACGGCAGGTCGTGATTTGAATAGGGACCCTTGACACCCACCCGGGCCAGGAAATATGTGCCCGGAGGGGCGTAGCAAGCCATGGGGTTTGTAACGAACCCACTGACCATCGCGTGCAGACTATCGATTCTACAAAAGCGTTGCAGGGGATTTCCCAGCAGAGAGTCCGTGTTCACTACAGATAGGATGGGCACCAGACTGTCGCCAATTCTCACCTGAAACGGAAAGGTGAATCCCTGAAGGGTATCGACTGCTTTGAGGGAGATATTGAAATAGAAGGTTCCTGGCGTGCCATACGTTCTTGGATATATCCCCCTGTCGACCCACATATAATCGCCGGAACGCGTGCCCGGCGTTAGGGGCGGCGCGAGGGGGATGCATCGATTGAAGATATTCAGCGAATCACAAAAAAGGCGATTTGACATGAATGCATAGTCTGAAACGGTGACATCCTCGTACCCGTCAACCTCGGCATTGGCGTAATCCGGAATTGGGGTGAGAAAATAGAGATAGCTGGCTATGGTAGTCAGATCGCTTATGTCGGCTGAAGATGCAGGCGGGGTGCCGTCGGCATTGCCGCACTGTGATCTGGTTGCTGATGGAGCAATAAGGAAGACGAGAAATGTCACAACAAGCAGGGCGAGACTGCCGGGCCGACGTTCAAATACCAAAGTCCTCACGAGCCACCTCCTTCGCGTTTCCGCCCAAAAACTGCGATGCACCGGATCAGCAATGATACGAAAACCCCAGGGTGTTCAGATGAATTCTGCTACGGTGCCAATTATAGACCAATTTACCACTCATAGGATTTTGTGTCAAGGCAAAACACGGTCGCGAAACGGAGTGGCTTGGATTCAGTTTCGGGCGAATAGGAGCAGGTTTCCTTCCACAAATCCCCTTGCCCAATGTCTCATTTTTGCCTATCTTTGTGAAGGAATTCACATACTCCGGGGTTGGACCGGAGAAGACGAGGAGAGATTGCGACGGTCAGGTGACCCTTCGACAAGCTCAGGGTGACGTGGGAAAAGATGTCGGGTTTCTCGGCCGCTAAAGCGGCCTTCGGAACGCCGACCTACGGGGAGAAAGATGTCGAAACCACGGGGTTTCGACCTACGAAGAGAAGACGAGGCGAGATTGCTTCGGTGCAAGGCGCCTCGCAACGACAGAGAAAGAGAATTTGGGAGATAAGACATGGCTGAGCCAGGCATCAGAGAATTACTTTCGGGGAATGAAGCAGTAGCGCGGGGAGCGTATGAGGCCGGAGTAAAACTTGCGGCGTCCTACCCCGGCACTCCTTCCACGGAGATTTTGGAAACGCTCGCAGAACGATTTCCAAGCGTCTATTCGCAGTGGTCCCCCAACGAAAAAGTGGCGTTCGAGGTTGGCATAGGGGCATCGATCGGCGGCGCGCGGGCGCTGGTCACCATGAAACATGTCGGGCTCAACGTGGCGGCCGATCCGTATATGACATTCG
>JBGOTX010000123.1:0-6058 GCA_041476705.1 Candidatus Zixiibacteriota bacterium | reverse complement strand
GGCTTCGGCCGAAGATTCCGCGCAAGAATAGCACTGCAATGAGCGCTGATATACCTACCACGTAGACTCGCGTTTCTTCGCAGTACCCAGCGATGGAAAGTGCGCCATCCCTGTATTGCTCAGTCCATTCTCCCGCTTTGGCCTTGTGACCCATATCGGAGCGCAAATATGCATCGATGCTGAATTCCCTTCCTAGGAGTGTTGACAGCAGAAGGAACATCACGACAACCTTAAACCATGAACTTCTAATAATGAATGCCACCAACACCAGCAATGTCAGTCCGCCAATGATGATCCAATCTAGCATAGCGACCTCCTCCTACTTGGGACATTTACATTCATCCACGGTCTGGTGGCCCAACATTCATGTTGGGTTCTTCCTATCCTATTAAACAGTCTCGATACTGTCAATCATTCAATGTTCCGGCAGGTCCTTTCCGGCGACAGCCGGATGAGACCTGCCGGTCCAGCGATATAGCGTCAGGTCTCGTCCGGCTCTGGCCGGACTAGGACCAGACGCAACTTTTCAGCGCCACTCGCCCGGCTCTCGGCCGAAGCCCCTTCGTCACGGGGCGTTGTTGAATGGGGCAGACGAGATGTCTGCCGCCCACGAAAGGAAAGATGTCGAAACCGCAGGGGTTTCGACTACAACAAAGATTGTCGGGATCACAAGGATCCCGACCGACTAAGAGAGGAGGGATTGCTTCGGTCACGCGAAGCGCGTGACGCTCGCAATGACGAATCGTCAGTCTACAAGCTGTCCGTCATGTAGGCAATTGCGGCAAGCGAGGACGCATGACGCCACTTACGGAACCCACCGCAAGCGGTGGGCCACAAAGATTATGTCTTGCGTTCTTTTTTCTTGGCGGCGGGGAAGAGAATGTTGTTGAGAATCAGGCGGTACCCCGGTGAGTGGATATGGAGCGACAGATCGGTCGGCGGATCGCCGACCATATGTTGATAATCCTCGGGATCATGGCCGGAATAAAAGGTGAACGTCCCCCGGCCAAAGTTGCCGTGGATATACCGGACCTCGTCGTAATTGTCCGGCTGGCCCAGCACGATAACCGATTTCTTTAACAGCGATTTGCGAAAACCGGTGACCTGCCCCATGAATCCGTTAACTGTGTTGACGTGATCCTGCGTGAGCATAGTCGGGACAGGATCGAGTTTGGCCGAAAATTCGAAAAGATAGAAAAAGTCGTCACTCTGTTGCAAAAACCGCACCTGCCGTTCCGGATAGGTGTCGATATTCGATCTTCGATACACCAGAGGATCGAGCGAGATTTCGAAGTTTTCAAAAGCGAACGTTTTGGTGAAATCGAGCTTGTGCTGGGCGTCGGGATCGGCCGGGTCGCCGTCGAATTCTCGCGGCACGATATCCACTCCTTCGGCGGCCAGCGCGATATCCATGGTCTCGGGCGCCGAACACATGGAGAAGAAAAATCCGCCGCGACGAACGTAGTCCGAAATTTTCTTTGCCACCGCCAGCTTCATCTGCGAGACCTTGGCGTACCCCAGCTTGTGGGCCATTGCTTCGTTCTGGCGCACGTCGGCCTGATACCACAACTGATTTCGCATTGCGGCGTAGAATTTGCCGTACTGCCCGGTGAAATCCTCGTGGTGGCAATGTAACCAGTCATACTCATCGAGCGCGCCCGCGAGGACTTCCTCGTCCCACACCACATCGTACGGAATCTCCGCGTAGGTCAGCGCCAGCGTGACGGCGTCATCCCAGGGTTCCTTGTTGGGCGGCGAGTAGACCGCGATCTTGGGCGCCTTTTCGAGTTCCACCCGTTCCATATTCTCGACTTCGATCTGCCGGTAGATATCCGCGATCTCGTCCGAGGTCACCGTCTGCGCCGACACCCCCATCAACAAACAGAGATCGGAGACTTCGCGGCTGTCATCGATCAGGAACGACCCGGCCCGGTAATTCAGGAGCCACTCGGCCTTGTGCCCTTTTTCGAGCGCCTTGTACACCACTCCGTACGCCTTGAGATGGTTCGACTGCGCGCTGTCCATAGGGATAAACAACGAAGCCCCGTTAGCCACCGAAGCGATTGCGGCAATGGACAAGAACACGCTGGCCGCTACCAACCGACGAAACATAATGCTTGGCGATCTCATCACTGTTGTTAAACCCATAATCCGGTTGATAGTTCGGAGTTCAGTGCGTATCGGTCGGTTTCGGACGAACTTTGCCCGGTGATTGAGCGGCCGCCTCGGCGCGAAACTTTCGATACTTTTCCAGATAGTCGGCCATCCCCTTCTCCTGGCCCGCTCCGGCGGGGTGAAAATATTTGGTCCCGGCTAGCGAATCCGGAAAATACTCCTGATCGGTCAGACCGCCCTCAAAATCGTGCGCGTACTGGTACCCTTTGCCATAATCCAGTGCCTTCATCAGTTTCGTCGGAGCATTCCGAATCCAGAGCGGCACCGGCAGGGACCCTTTTTCAGTAGCATCGGTCTGCGCCTGTGAAAACGCCGTATACGCGGCGTTCGATTTGGGCGCGCAGGCCATATAGATGACCGCCTGCGCAATCGCCAGCTCGCCTTCGGGTGAGCCGAGGAAATGATACGCCTCGCGCGCGTTCAGCGTAAGCGTAAGCGTATACGGATCGGCCAGCCCGATATCTTCGACCGCAAACCGTACCAACCGCCGGATGATATACATCGGCTCTTCACCGGAGGCCAGCATCCGCGCCAGCCAATACAGCGCGGCATCGGGATCACCGCCGCGAATGGTCTTGTGCAAAGCGGAAATCAGATTGTAATGCTCTTCCCCGGCCTTATCGTACGCCAGCCACCCCTTCTGATTTACCTCGGTGACCTTTTCGACAGTTATGGCCTGACCCATTCCGACATGTTGCGCGGTCAGCTCAAGCAAGGTCAACGCGCGGCGGGCGTCGCCATCGGCGGCCACCACCAGATACTGAAGCGCTGGGTCTTCGATAGTCACCTTCATTCCCGCCAGCCCGTGTTCGTCTTCGGTTAGAGCGCGACGCACCACGCGGCGCAAATCATCCTCCGATAATCGCTCAAGGACATATACCCGCATGCGTGACAACAACGCGGAATTGACTTCGAACGACGGGTTCTCGGTCGTGGCGCCGATCAGGACAATGTCCCCTTTTTCGACATACGGCAGAAAGGCATCCTGCTGGGCTTTGTTGAACCGATGAATCTCATCGATAAACAGATATGTCCGGCGGGCCGACAGTTGATAGTACTTCGCCGCTTTCTGAAGCACTTCCTTGACTTCCTTGATCCCCGAAGTCACCGCGGAAAAATGCACAAACTGTCCATGAGTCAAGTGAGCGATAAGCTCCGCCAGGGTTGTCTTGCCGGAACCGGGTGGCCCCCAGAATATGCATGACCCTACCCGATCGGCCTCGATCGCTTTGCGAAACGGCGTCCCCTCACCGACAATCTTTGTCTGGCCGACGAACCCATCAAACGTGATCGGCCGCATCCGGTCGGCCAGTGGGGCAACCGAAGGCCGTGATGACATACTGTCGGTCTTGTCTTGCTCGAAGAAGTCCATATACCCAAACAATATAGCTCGGCCGCACCCGCGCCTCAATCACAATATTACTCCCACCGCCTTCGCACAGAATGGACGTGAGCACCGGAAGGAATGAATGAAGACAGCAAAATTCTCTGAGGAAACGCTTTTTCTATTGACATATACATCCACAATCGGCATACTGGTCTTATCAGCAGGCAGACGGGCCGGTGAGAGTCACCCGGCAATCTTCGCGTTATCGCACCACGGTGTCTCAACATCGCTATTGCTCACTTGGCCTTTCCGGCATGCCGACTCAGGCGAGACAGACAACAGACTGTTCCATGGGAGGGTATGACATGACGCGAAGCATTCAAGCTTTTCGATTCGGGGCCTGCATTCTACTGCTGGCTTCGACCAGTTGGGCGGCGGGCGAATCGCCCTTCTGGCATTCGTTCGGATCGGGAGTAAACGGTCCCGTGACAGCCCTGGCTGAGTACAATGGGGACCTGATAGCCGCCGGGCATTTTACTACCGCCGACGGACAGCCCGCCCGGGGAGTCGCCCGGTGGAACGGAAGTCAATGGTACCCCATGGGCAACGGCCTGGCGCCGGGGGGTTGGGGGCTCATCGAATACCACGGCACACTCGTCGCCTACACGTGGCGCCATAATCTTATGACAGACACTACCGCGAATCTGGCATTTTGGGACGGCAGTCAATGGCGGGAACTGGCCAGGGTGATTGAGACTACTTCATCCGGGGCGTATATTTCCAGCGCCTGTATTTGGAACGACAAGTTGATTTTCTGCGGCGAGTTTGACTCGGTTGGGGGAATTGAGTGCCGTGCGATCGCCTCATGGGACGGTTCGACTTTTTCACCCGTCGGAACAGAGCTTCAGAACGGTTACAACGCTCTGTTTCAGGTATCCACCGACGGGACCCAACTCTTTGCTTCGAGTAGGTTTTTTTACTTTAGCGATGGTTCGTATGCCTTTATCGACATTATGCGATTTAACGGTTCGCACTGGACCCCCGCCGTACAGGGTTTTAGCGGGTGTCCTTCCGGCTTCCGTATGTACGAAGGAAAGTTAAGGATCCTCAACGACTGTTCGTGTTCGCCCCCTTGCCCCATCCCTGCATTTTATTGGGCGGATTCCGTCTGGCTTGCCGACACCGATCCTATCGTTTCAGACCCCGCGTATCGGTCCGTTTTTTATGTAGAGTTTGATGGTAAGCTCTTCTCCGGGAGCGGCCCAACCGGTCTGGCGTACTGGGACGGTTCAAAATGGCAGCCGGACGTCTCGCCGGGACAAATTGAAACTATGATCCAATACGGCGGGCAGCTTGTGGTCGGCGGTGCATCGTTTCTGGGTTGGAAAGCCCATGCCGAGCATGATTCCGATGGTATCTCGGATTATTTTGACAATTGCCCCTTTGCGAACAATCCGGATCAGAGTGATAGTGACGGCGACGGTATCGGCGATGCATGCGATACCTGTTTTGCGTGTGAATACACGTTCTACCTTGATCGTGTCGACGGTCTGCATGCTCCGGATACGTTCAACACCGGTACGGCTATCAAATTCCACCTCGGTTTCGCCTCTCTCCCCAATGCCTCCGTATCCTGGATGGCGGCCGGTTTCCGGCTCTATTCGCTCGATGGAGCCACGTGGGCTCCCCCTCTGTTTGACACCGTGGCGATCGGATGGCCGGCCGGAAACTATTACTGCTGGTCGCCGCAGGTTCGCGACGGCGCCGGGGCCGACACGATGGGGCTGGCATTTCACCACATGGATCATGCGTTTCCACCGTCGTATCGAAAGGAGGCGTGGACCATCACTACTCAATTTGATTCCACTCAGGCCGGCAAAACGATTTGTATCGACACCGCGATGATTCTGTTCAGTAGCGGCCCGACGTGCGGCGGCGGATGGCATCCAGCCATTAAGGATTCGGCCGACACGTACCGGGGCACGGTCCGTTGGACCGGCTCGCACTGCTTTACCATCTGGAATTGCGCCGTGGGAGCTCCGGGCAACGTCGACTGCGACCCAACCGACAATATCGATATTTCGGATCTCTCGCGCCTTGTGGATTACTTGTATGTCAGCCAGCAACCGCTCTGCTGTCCGATTGAGGCAAACGTGGATGGATCACCCGGAATTGATATCGGCGATCTCACGCGCCTGGTCGATTATCTGTATATTTCCTTCATCCCCTTCCCTCCCACACCTTGATGATTTGCCCCGGCGATGGATATGATGGAGGTCAGGCAACCCGCCTGACCTCTTTTCTATCATAAACTATGAAAAATCAAATTCACGTCACCAGCCGCCGGATGATCTCATCGGCGACGCAGATACCGTCATCGGAGAGACGAAGCGCGGACTCATCGGGAATCAGATGTCCCGACGCGACAAACAACTCGTACTGATTGCGATTGATCTTCTCCTCCACCGGTCGCCCAAACCGCGCCGCGAACAGATGCCGGTCGATCCCCCGCGAAGTGCGAAGACCCAGCATGATTGCCTCGGTCATGCGGTCCTC
>JBGOTX010000122.1:0-6123 GCA_041476705.1 Candidatus Zixiibacteriota bacterium | reverse complement strand
GGATCGTTTTTTCGAAATCATATTTCTGGTAGGCGTAATCGAGCGCGGCAATCACCAGAATCGCGGCGCCGATCTTGAGGGCGATTCCGAGCGACAGTTTCCCCAACGTGACCGCCAGTTGTCCCACGCTCATGTCGCTGAGCTGGAAGAACTGCGGAATCTCGGCGGCGATAACTTTCCACGCCACCAGACCAACCACAATCAGCTTGAGCGTGTCGCGAACCATTACGACCAGCGACCGCATCGACAGCAAACGGGTCATTCCTTTGACCACGTCGAGTTTTTCTAATTTGGGCGCGATTGCTTTCGGCGATATGTGGAACCCCACCTGCGCCACGCTGGCCCCGACGCCGATAACCAGCAGAATGCCCATGAACGGGCCGACGATCTCAAAAAATTTGACCACGTGATCGCTGAACAGCGTGCGAAAAGTCGGGTCCTGGACGGCGATGGTCGGCGCGTTGCTCATCAGCGCGCGCATTACATCGGCCGTCTGATTGGCCATATACGGACCGATAAAAACGAGCGACAGAAAGCCCAATACCAGAACAGCCGCGGCGTTCAAATCCGCTGACCGCGCCACCTGGCCTTCTTCGCGGGCCTTTTCCCGCCGCCGTGGCGTCGCTTGTTCGGTGCGTTCCTGGAATTGATCTTCGGCCATAACCCCTTACGCCTTCCCCATCGTGGCCAGCAGAGTGACCAATTGTTCGTTGAGAAACGCGGTGGTCTTCTCGAGGACATAGGCGAACATCGGCAAAGACAGCGCCACCACCGCCAAACCCGCCGCGATCTTCAGACCGAAACTGACTATGAACACGTTCATCGTCGGCAACAGCTTCGAAATCGTGCCGAGCGCGATATCGGTGAGAAACATGGTCACCATCACCGGCGCCGCCAGTTTCAGCGCGATCACCAACACATAGGCCGAATACTTGAGTATCAATTCGCCGGTCGAACCGTTGATCACCACCTGACCGGCTGGAATAGCGGCGTAGCTGTCGTAGAAGGCCCGGATAACCATGTGATGGCCGTTGATGCCTAAAAAGATCATGAGCGCCACCAGCAACCAGAACTGGCTGATGATCGAATCTTCCTGATTGGTGGCCGGATCAATCACACTTGCGATCGTCAGACCCATCTGGTATCCGGCAATCGATCCCGCCGCCTGCACCCCCCAGAAGAGAATCGCGAAAACAAACCCGATCACCACCCCCACCAGCAGTTCTTTCAGCGCCATCACGCCCAGATCGGCCACCGATGTTACCGTAGGCAGAACCGATCCACCCAGCGTGGCCATCAGAACGATGGTAAGCAGAAGAATGAGCGCGACTTTGAATTGCGCGGGCACCGCCGCGTGACTAAACACCGGCGCAATCAGAAACACTCCGCTGGCTCTCAAGAGAATGAGCAGGAAGAGTTGAATCTTCGGCGCGCCGTAATTAATCAGGTCGAACAAAGCTCAAAATCCTCATAGTTCGGGTCAATCGGACTTGAGTATCTTCAAGCTCTGTGCCAACCTGAAACGCCCGGCCGGCAAATACTATGTTGTTGCATGAGAGGGAGTTGAGGCGGTCACCTCGACCTCGTTCTTAGTGTCGACCCGCGCGGTGTGGAAAACTTTACCAGCTCTGCTGGAAAAACGCGCAGGGACGCCTGGCGATCGAACTACCGGCTCAGGTGCCGGCCAATTGTGGAATCAGCGCAAACATGTGTCGCGCAAAATCGGTCAGGGTGTTAATAATCCAGGGCATGAACAACAGCAACGCGAGCGACACCGCCAGGATTTTTGGCACGAACGTCAGCGTCGTTTCATTGATCTGGGTGACGGCCTGAAAAATCGAGATGACCAGACCGACCAGGAGTCCAAAGCCAAGCATCGGCGCCGCCACCAGCAAAGTCACCTGAAGCGCCTCGCGTCCGATACTGATTACCATCTGTGGTGTCATATCATATTTTCCTTACATCTTGAATGATTCGATCAGCGACTTGACCAGCAGGTACCAGCCGTCCACCAGCACAAACAAAAGAATCTTGAATGGAAGCGACACGATCACCGGCGGGAGCATGAGCATGCCCATCGACATCAGCACCGCCGACACGACCATATCAATCACCAGAAACGGGATGAATATCACGAACGCGATCTGAAACGACGTGCGCAGTTCGGAGATCACAAACCCCGGTACCAGCACATGCAACGGGATATCATCGGCGTTCTTCGGGGCCGATAGACCGGCCAAATTGACGAACAGCCCCAGATCCTGCTCGCGTGTTTGGGCCAGCATGAAAGTCCGGAAGGGGGTCACGGTCTTGGTCCAGGCCTCCTCTTTGGTGATCTTCTCATCGAGGTACGGCTTGATTCCTTCCTGGTACGATTTCGTCCCTACCGGCGCCATGATGAAAAAGGTCAGGATCAAGGCCAAGCTGAGCAGGAGTTGGTTGGGGGGCATTTGCTGGGTGCCGATCGCATGACGCAGAAACGACAGCACCACCGCAATCCGCACGAACGACGTCACCATCATCAGGATCGACGGCGCCAGGGCCAGGACGGTCATCAAAATGACGATCTGCAGGGTAGTCGACAACTCCCCCGGTTTGGTCACCTGACCGACCTCAACTGATATTTTGGGAATCGCCTGGGCTACGGCCGAAACCGTGCACGCCAGATATACTGCGCCGCCGAGCGCGGCGCACCGCATGATTTTCTTCATATCCTATTCGCTTCTCTATGCGACATCCATGTCGCTCTCCGTCCGCGCTGCGCGCGACGAAGAAGTTCAGGCCGGGGATTACACCTCGACCACAGCCGGTTCTTTCTTGGCTTGCATATCCCGAAGTTTGTCGGTGGTCCGCTTAAACAGATGTCCGAATGATTCGCTCGGCTTTCCCTGCGGCTTCGGCGTCAGCAGGACCGCGGTCTCGTCGGCGTCCAGTTCCGTGAGCAGGGAGATCTGCTGGTCGGTCACTCCCACCAACACCGCTTTCTTCCCCACCCGCACCAGCGACAGCATTTTCTTGGGGCCGACATACGCCGACTCCAACACTTCGAGGGCCGCATCCTGCGAGGCCGCAAACCGACGATTGGTCATCATCTTCTTGAGCAGGTACAACCCGCCGTACAGCGCGGCGATAACCAGCACCAGCGCGCTAAGCATCTTGAGAATCGCCCAGATCGGCGAACTGGTGTCGAGTGGCCCGGTCGCCGGTTTCGGTGTTGCGTCCTGCATCACCGTTCCCAGCGTCTCAGCCGCCGTGAGGTTCTGTCCGCTCTGGAGCGTGCTTGTGGCAATCAATCCCAGCACCGCCACTCCCAAAATGACGGCGGTCAGGACGACTGTCCTTCGCGTTTGCTTATTCATTGGCCAGTTGCCGTAACCGCTCTTCGGGAGTCATCAGGAGCGTGATGCGAAGTCCGAAATTTTCGTCGATCACCACCACCTCACCCTTGGCCACTATTTTATTATTGACCAGCAGATCGACCGGTTCGCCCGCCAACTTGTTCAGCTCAACCACCGAACCGGGGCCAAGTGCCAAAATCTCGGCAATCGAGAGCTTGGTTCGACCCAGCTCGATTGCTACCGGCAGGTCGACATCCATCAACAAATCAATATTTCGCGGCTCGGCGCCGCCTGCGGGTTGTTGCAACTGCTGGAACTCCGCCTTGGCGACTGAGGTCGAACCGAAGTTGATATCCTCAGGACGCGCGCCCGGTGCGGCTTGCGGCAAATCGTTGAGCATCGCCAGCATGGCCGCATCGGAGTCGATCTCGGGAACATCGCCCGCGCTCACCGGCGCGCTTTCCGCTCCGGCCGATTGTCCTGGGCTCACGGGTTCCGCCGAGTTCAGGCCCTTCTGATCCTGTTCGTCAGCCATCTTAATTCTCCTCCTTATCTATCTCGCGCACGTCGAGCACCTGAATGGCTCGTTTCTTCCCTGAAACGCCCGCGCACGCGGTATACTTCAAACGTCGATTCACCAGTATTTCTATGGGAACGCTGATTTTCGAATCGGACCGGATGATGTCGCCGAGGTTCAGCGCCATGAAATCGCGCACCTTGATTTGGGTTTGGCACAGCACTGCCGCGACCTCGGCGTCGATTTCCCGCAGATTGTTCATGGTCGTGCGGCGATCCGCATCGAGATTCTTCTTTTTTGTCGCATCCATCCAGTTCTGACCGGACAGCTTGGTGATAATCGGCTCCAGCGACACGTAGGGATAGCAGATCGTCAGCAGTCCGGTCGATTGAAACAGCTTTACCTGGAAGGAAATAACCACGACCGATTCCCCCGGCGGAACGATCTGGATAAAGTGGGGGTTCGTTTCAAAGCTTCTCTCTTCAATTTCAATTTTGACCAGATGCTCCCACGAGCGCTGCAATTCGGTGTACAACCGGCCGGATACGCGGGTCATCACCGACCGCTCGATCCCGGTCATGTCCCGTTCCGTTTCCAGAATCTTGCCGTGGCCGCCGAACATCCGGTCGATAATCGAAAAGGTCAGCGTCGGATTGAAATCCACAAGACAAACGCCCTCCATCGGCGCGGCCGCGAACGTGTAGGTGCACGACGGCGACACGAGCGAAAGGATGAATTCCGAATACGTAATCTGATCCACCGAGACCAGGTCAACGTCGACAATCGATCTCAACATCGACGACAAAGCCGAGCCGAAGTGGCCGGCGAAATTGTCGTGCATATTTTCGAGCGTCCGAATCTGGTCTTTCGAGACTCGATTCGGGTGCTTGAAATCGTACGCCACGACCGAGCGAAGGCGGTCGCCGTCGGACGATGGTGTATCCGCCGCCGGTTCCGGCGAGGATACGGTCGTCAATAAGGCGTCAATTTCATCCTGTGAAAGAATCTTGGCCACGCATGCACCGTCCTATTGGAGCACAAAGTCCGTAAAATACACCGCCGAGATATCGCCGGTTTTTAACAAGTCCGACAGCCGCTTCTTGATCTGAAGCCGCGTGATTTCCTTCTCGCGGGCGTCCGTCAGTTGCGCCACTGTCTTGGAACTCATAATCGTAATCAGGGCATCGCGTATCAGCGGTTCCCGCTGGTCAAACTGCGACTCCACCTCGGCGCTCGCCAGATCAAATCCAAACGAAACCGACAGAAAGCGCGAGCCGCTGGTTCCGGCCGGATTGATTACGATATCTTTTATCGTGTACACCAGACCGCCGCTCGCTTCGCCCTGCGCCGCTTCGTGCTTGTTTTCCTTCGGCTGTTCTTTCTTTTCCGATTCCTGTTTCTTCTCGGTTTGTTCGGCTTTCGGTTTGTTGGCCGTCGTATGACCGGTACCGGACATCATCGGCCTGAGGACAAACACGGCCAATAGAACGCCGATCACCACCACGCCCAGACCAATGCCGCCGAATAGAAACAGTTTCTTGAAACTTTTCTTCGGTTTGGCTTCCGCGACGGGCGTTTCCGCGGCGGCAACCTGGGTCTTGTCTTCTGCACCGGGCATTTGCATGCTCTCCTATACGGCGGAACCGGCGCCCGGGATGGATACCCGGTGCGCCGATGACCGCTTGAATCCTGCCACCCGAGCGATGACTTCATCGATCGTTTCCTTCACGATGATCTTCTTGCCCGTCGTGAGCGAGATCATCGTATCCGGCGTCGACTCGACAAATTCGATCAGGTCGGCGTTAATCACCAGTTCCTTGTCGTTTATCCTGGTAACTTTGATCATTCAACCTGCTATCTCTTCAGATTCACCAGTTCGTCCAGCATGTTATCTGAAGTCGTGATAATGCGGGCATTGGCCTGGAACCCGCGCTGGGCCGTGATCATGCTCGTGAACTCCTGGGCGATATCGACCGCGGAGGCCTCAAGCGCCCCGGAGGTGATCGACCCGGCCACGGTCTGACCGGCCACACCCGCCACTGCTTCACCGGAGTTCGGCGAGGGCTGGTAGTACGACCGACCCGCCTTGCGGAGACCGGCCTGGTTGGTGAAGTCCGCCAGCATGATTTGCGCCAACAGGCGCGTCACACCGTTGGAAAAAATGCCCGAAATGCCGCCGCTCTCGTCAATGGCGACTTTCTGGAGAATTCCCATGCCGTACCCATCCTGGCCGATGATGGCCGCGGTATGGCTTCCGGAAGCAAAGCT
>JBGOTX010000121.1:0-6131 GCA_041476705.1 Candidatus Zixiibacteriota bacterium | reverse complement strand
ACGGAATTTTGCCGTACAGCGCCATGCCGGCCGCGACCGTCGCCATGTTCTGCTCCGCAACGCCGACCTGGATGAAGCGCTCAGGAAATGCCTTTTGGAAATGGTGCGCTTGTGTCGATTCGGCGAGGTCGGCGGTGAGGACGACGACGCGCTCGTCGGCTTTCCCTGCTTCGACAACACCTTTGCCGAAACCTTCGCGGGTAGAAGCCACGTCCGGCTTCTCAAAAATATTCGCCGCCAATTTTGCGTCGGGATTAATCATAGGGCAAGGAGTTTGAGGCCGATATCATCGTTCAACTCGCGTGAAAGCGGTACATCAATCGGTGTCAGAAATACTTCGAGTGTAACGGCCACAAACGCTTCTTTGATATGCGCGCCGATACACTCAAGCGTGCTGTCACAACGGGAAAGCACCGCATGCGCATGGATGAAAGGTTTGCCCTCGACGAGCGCGACATTTCCCTGCATCGAGGCAACTTCAAATACGTCCGCCTCATCGCGAAAGAAATATTCTTTTTTGCCGAGGTCGTAGTACCCTATTTTCACGCGCTCGACGGCGCCGATACCGGTGAACGTTGCCGCCGCAATGTTCTCTTGCGCACAAAAACCGGTCAGGGTTTCAATGAGATTCTCCCCGCGCGCAAAGACGAGTACAAAGCCGGTGTTTGTGTTGCGCGATTTCATATTACCGGTGTCCGTCCGCCGCCTTGAGTTCGCTCAAGAATACTTCCGCTTGGCTTTCGGCGGGCACTTTGTCGGTCGGACCTTTGCCCGGAGGATTCCCGTGCCAGCGGTAATCATTTTCTATCTCACGGATGCCCTTGCCCGGAATGGTGTGGGCGATGATGAGTGTCGGACGCTCGCGAATCGCTTTCGCCTCATCGCACGCCGCGATGAATTGCGGAATATTGTGCCCGTCAACCTCCATGACATGCCAATTGAACGCCTCGTATTTATCGCGCAAGGGCTCGAGCGGCATGATGTCCTCGGTGTTGCCGTCTATTTGTATGTTGTTGCGGTCCATGATGACCGTGAGATTGCTCAAACGGTATTTCCCCGCGAACATAACGCCCTCCCACGTATTCCCTTCTTCTTGTTCTCCATCGGAGACCGCGCAAAAAACGCGGAAATCTTTCCCGTCCATGCGTGCGGCGTACGCGTATCCGGCAGCCTCTGAAGTTCCGCTTCCGAGCGGGCCCGATGTCGTTTCCATACCGGGAAGCATGTCGCGCTCGGGATGCCCCTGCAATCGCGAACCGAATTTGCGCAGGGTGAGGCATTCTTCCACCGGAAAATACCCCGCGTGCGCCATGGCGGCGTAGCGCACCGGCACGATGTGGCCGTTGGAAAGGATGAGGCGGTCGCGTAGGGGCCAATCGGGATTTTTGGGGTCGTGTTTGAGGACATGAAAGTAGAGCGCCGCGAAAATGTCGGCCATGCCCAAGGGGCCGGCGGTGTGTCCCGAGCCCGCCGCAGTAAGCATTTCGATGATGGTCTGCCGGATGGCGTTGGCTTTGAGGGAGAGCTCCCGCACTTCCTCATCGGTCAAAGGCTCCATCGGATTATTGTATCGCACTTTCGACGGATATCCTGAATCCGGGTTCTTTCATTCTCCCTCCGACGATACTTGTAGCACTTCAAAGATGCAGCGCGCCGAACAGATTCGAAAAGAATACAACAATCGCGTTAATGCCGGTGGCCAGAATGCCCGGGGTTGCGGGACTAGAAGACACGCTTTGCGCAACGGCAGCAGTTTGAGCTTGCGATGAAGTGACGGTCAGCGTACTTACATACAGATTTCTGTCCCCGAGAGGGCCGTTGTAATCGTTGGTAAACGCAACGGCGACGGTGTGCGAGCCGGCGGAAATCGAATTGACGGTAAAGTAGTAATCCATCGGGTCGTAGCTCCCGACAGACACATTACCCTGCACGACACCGTCGATAAGGAGTTGCATATTCGGCCATACCCCGTCCCCCGGATGGCCATAGGCAACGATGTCGAACGTGTATGGGCCGGTTGCGGGGAAGGTTACGGGATTTGCAATGTAGCCTTCGGTCCATATTTCCCATGTGCCGTCGGAGAGCCGCCCGCCGTTTGTTTTGGTCGCCATCTCATCTCCACTAATTGAGAACGAGAAAGGGGTTGTGGCTGTGGGAGTCGTGGTCGGGGTGGGAGTGGGCGCTGGGATTGGAGCGGGAGTGGGAGGTGGCGTGGGCGTGGGGGTTGGAATTGGGGTTGGAGTGGGTGTGGGAGGTGGGGTTGCGGGGGTTGGGATGGGAGTGGGCGCTGGGGTGGGGGTGGGTGTGGGAGCCGGGGTTGGAGTTACCACCGGTGCGGATGGAGCTTCTACCAGGTAGTCCTGCACGCTCCAGCCGTCGGCTCCCGTGTCGTAGTTGATATTCCACCATGTGTAGCCGCTCCCGCTCGAAGGACCTGCGACAACAGTACCGAGACTACCCGCAGGTTGAGATCTTCCGGTCCTCCTCGCTGTGAGCGAGGGATTTGAACGGACACGGACAATGTCGGTGGCTTGTACCCGGTCCCAGATGTTGAACATATTGTTGGTGGAGGGAGTTGGAGTTGGGGCTGGCGCTGGGGTTGGAGTGGGGGTGGGGGTGGGGGTGGGAGCCGGCGTTGGTGTCGGAGCGGGAGTCGGAGCAGGAGTAGGAGTAGGCACTGGCGCCACGGCGATGGTCACGCTTGTTGAGGGCGAAGTGCCGCCCGTTCCCGTACAGGAAAGGGTGTAGGTTGTGCCCGCAGTCGGCGATACCGAAAGCGAACCGCTTGTCGCTTTGGTGCCGCTCCAGCCGCCGGAGGCGCCGCACGAGGTTGCGTTGGTGGAGGACCACGTGAGGGTCGAAGGTTGGCCACTCGTGATGGAAGTTGGTGACGCTGAGAGGGAGACGGTCGGGACGGGGTTCACCTGCATCAAGAAATCTTGCGCGCTCCAGCCATCGACTCCCGTGTCGTAGTTGATATTCCACCACGTGAAGCCGCCTTGTACGGTCGGACCGCCCGCGACACTACCGAAGGCGCCTGTGGCTTGCGTGCCAAGCAAGGTGCCTGCGGTGTTTGCGGTGGCACGGACATTCAAGGGACCGCTTGAGACCTGTACGCGGGTGCCGCTCAAGAAGCTTGCGGGCGCGGTGAGGGTGGTGGCGGAGGAAGCGCTTGATTGCGCCGAAGTGTTCCCCGCCGCATCGTATGCGCTCACTGTGTATGAGTACGCGGTGGAAGCGGCGAGTCCGGTATTGGAGTACGAGGCTCCGGTTACGGTCGCGATTTTGGTACCGCCGCGGTAGACGTTGTAGCCCGCGACGCCGACCGCGTCGCTGGAGGCACTCCAGGAGAGATTTACTGCCGATGAGGAAACCGCGGTCGCCGAAAGGCCTGCGGGGACTGACGGAGCGGTGGCGTCGGGAGTGGGAGTGGGAGTGGGTGTTGGGGTGGGAGTCGGAGTCGGAGTCGGAGTGCCTGTTCCACCCACTTCAATGAGGAGCGGGTGGTCGGTGATTGAGACTTGCACCTGCGAAACGTTTGTGTAGGTATTGATTGGGGAAGAACTCACCATGGGGTCAAAGACCGAGACATTTGCGTACGTTTGAGGCAGATTCACCGTCACCGTGCTTGCGGGCACCGTAATGTCGGTTCCGCTATTCGGATCCCATACCGCAACATCATTCCACACAACGATATCGTAATTACCGTTTGACTTCTTAAAAAGCGTCGAGTAACCGGTCGAAGGGAGGTTGGATGTGCTGTAGGAGAGTCCGGTCGCGCCGGCGGCGTCGCCCATAATGCCGGTGAGGTTGTGTATCGCGGTTGCCGCGGGCTTCGGCGTTCCGTCGAAATTGAAGAGACCGAAGTGGTACTGGGAGTTCGTGAAGCCCGGATCAGAGGCGTCGTCAAACAGTTCGTAGATGAAGGTCTCCGCGACCGATTTGTTTTTGTAGAGGTCGAACAGGGAGTCGAGGAGGTATTTCGCGACGGCAATCGGGCTGGCACCGCTATATCCGTCATTATTGGCGTTGGTGTTATATCCTGTTTCGGTGACGACCGTCGGAAGTCCGGGACTATCGGTGAGTATGGGGAAGATGATATCGAAGCTCCACTCCGGCCGGTAGGCGTCGTTTTGGTACGGGTGGATGTTGCCGTAATCGGCGGCGGCGGAGAGATTGCCCAATTGAGTGAATACTGTCGTGTTGAGCGAGCCCACGGTCAGGTTGAAGATCGGAATGTTGTTGAACCGCGAATTGGCACGGAGTGCCGCGTAGAACGCTTTTTGAAACAGCGCCTGATTGGGTACCGAGGTGCTTCCGTTATAGACGGCCGGCCAGATGTCGATTTCATTCGGCCCTTCTATTGAAGCGACGGCGGTAGGATAAGATGTGACGAAAGAGTTGAGGAGCGAGACGAAAGTGGGTATGTCCGAAGAGGCCGGAGCAATCGCGAGGTCAAGTTTGTACCCTGCGGCCGCGAGAGCCGCCAATCCCGGCTGGTCGGCAATCCAGAAGTTGTCGCGCACATTGACGATGCCCAAATAGCTGAGGGCGTTTTTAACCGATGTGACGTTGCCGTACGGCGCAGAGGTCTCCCACATGTGGATGTTGACCCCGACCGTCCCCATAAATCCGCCCGATGTTGCGAGCGGTACTGGTGTTTGGGCGGCGGAAACGGGGGCAACACGGGAAATCACGAGGAATATCAGGACTCCCGCGAGGAGGAGACCGAACGAAAGCCAGGAAACGTTCTTATTCTGTATGGTACGCATGGAAGCGGGATGGGTGATGGTACAAGTAAGCATACAGCAGGACGCCCTACGCTCAGGCTAGGTTATCCCCACACCTGCCCTGCCGTCTTATGCCGCGCTTTCCGCGAGTGATTTGAGATGTTCGTACGCCGTTTTCGGATTCTCCGCCTTGGTTATAGCCGAACCGACGCCAAAGCGGGTTGCGCCGGCGGAAACAAGCTTCGCAATATTGGATTCTGAAACCCCTCCATCAATTTCTATGACCATATCGGGATGCGCCGTACGCACTTCCTTGATACGCTCATAAATTTGCGGCTCGAACTTGGCACCCTGGTAGCCGAGCCGGGCGATGGACATCAGCTGAACGACATCGCAGGCGGGCAAGAGCGGTGCGATGACGGGAAGCGGTGTATCGAGCAGAAGCGCGAGTCCCACTTCCCCGGCCCCCGCAGAACGCCAGGCGGAGAGCGCGGTGCGCACCTCTTCGGAGTCGGCGAATGCTTCGACATGTCCGATGATGCGCCGGACTTTCGCCCGCGCGAAACGTACGCCGATTTCACGGGGTTCTTCGGCCATGATATGTACTTCGTAGGTAAGAATATCGGAATACGGCAACCCTTGCGCATCCCGTATGAGCACATCAAGTTCCGCCGACTGATCGGGAAGATACGGCCACGAGCGCGCGGGGACGAACGCCCCGTCGCCGATATCGAGTTGTACATGCGCTCCGAATTCACTGAATAATTTGGAGCGCTCCGTAAGTTCGGCGAGATCGGGCGGGCAAGTGTTGGTGGGAATAATTTCTATCATGCCAGTCTAGTGTACCCCATGAGATAGACAGTTGCCGCATCAAATGTGTATTAACTTTCCTATCTCACGAGGCAGGCAACAAAACACACAGCCCCGCGCTGGTGGGGCTGTGTTGAGGGCATTTCTTTACGATTACGGACACGCGGTGGCGGCTGCGGCGAGGTAGTTCGCCGAGCCCGTCTCCTGCTTTGATGCACCGGTATTGTCCACGCACCATGAGTTGAGGTTGCTGCTTTTCAAGACCGTCGCGATGACATACGTTCCCGCGGCCGCATGGCAAGCGATGTTGGTGGCACTCTGGGCGGTACCCGCCAGAGCGAGCGTGTAGGTATTGCCGGCAGATTGCGTAGCCTGCGTCATCTGGGCCACGATGTTCGCGTTGGTACACACGAGGGCATAGCTGTTGGGGTTGGCATCGTCGTAGACAATTTCCGCTTGTGACATCGCATTTCTAAGGTCGGCTTTTATCGCCGCATCGGCACCCTTGGCACGGGCGGAATTGAGCGAGGCGAGCACGACGGCGGCCAAGAGGCCGATGATGGCGATGACCACCAAGAGTTCGATAAGGGT
>JBGOTX010000120.1:0-6142 GCA_041476705.1 Candidatus Zixiibacteriota bacterium | reverse complement strand
TGGGCATCTCCGCCACCCGCGCGGCCGACCGTATGGTGCAATCGGGGGATCGCGACCGCGCCATCAAGCTCTTGCAGTATCTCGTCGGGGTGTATCCGGAATACTGGCAGGCGTATCTGCAGTTGGGGGAGATATATGGCGCCACCGGCGACACAGCCAAAGTCGTGCCCCTGTATCGCACGCTCGATGATACGCTCACGGCTTATCTCAAGCGCGACCCCCTCAATACGTACTTCCGGCAGGACCTCGGGCTGATAGAAGTGGAAATCGGGCGCCGAACGACCGACAGCGCGATTGTGGCAAAGGGGATTGCCTCCCTCTGGCAGGCGTTTGAGCAGAACCCGAACAGTGCGTACGCATTCCGGAAGCTGGTGACCGCGATGGGGCAGACGGGGCGGTATGCGGAGCTACAACGGGCCGCCGACATGTTCGGCGAATACAAAATTAATCAGTCCGACCCCCTGCTCAATCAAATACTCGGCCGCAATCAGTCATCGGCGCCCCGCGCGCCCGAAGATTTCTAATCAATCATCCGGTTAGCTTGTAATCCAGGCGGCGGCGGTAATGCCCGTTGACCCGTTCGAGCATTTTCTCGTCGACAAACTGCCGGCGCACCACGGCGAAATCGGCATGGTGCCGGCTGATGATGCTGTTCACTTCCTGTTCGGTGTACTGCTTCTGCGGCTCGAACTGCGCCAGTATGTATTCGAGCAGATGCTTGCGATTGTTCCGGCCTGAGGCCATTCGGTCAATCGCATCGGCCGTCATCGTGGCCGGACCGTCGGCCGACCGGTTGTTCCGGGTTCGCCGGTTGGAGTTGCGTTCCAGCCATTGCGCGATGGCCTGTTCCGGAATGCGCCATTCCTTGCCGATCTTGTACGCTTCGATTTCGCCCGCCTGTACTTTTCGGGTGAGCACCTGCACGTTCATCTTGAGCTTGTCGGCCAATTCCGTGGTGGTGAAGAATTCGGTGTCCTTGATCATTCTCTACAGTCCCGTTGTCGTTGCAGAATTCCGTTTCTTGTAAGATGTGAACGTAGGTACGACGATGATGACGTACTGTCAACTATTTGTTCGGAAAGTTCGAAAAATCGTTGGCGGCGCGCACCATCCGGCTTATTTTTGAGCATGCTGAACCCGCCTTCATTAGCATAACCATGACCATTTTCGTATATCTTGTGCTCTGCCTGATCTGGGGTTCAACCTGGATGGCGATCAAGCTTGGACTAGCCGATGCCCCGCCGCTCTGGTCGGCGGCTATTCGCTTTCTGATCGCCGTCGCAATTTTGCTGGTAGTAGCCAAAGTCCGTGGCCTGAAGCTCCCCAGCAAACCACGCGACTGGTTCGTGCACGCGGGGCCGGGAGTACTAATGTACGGACTTAGCTATGCCTCGGTATACACGGCTGAACAATATATCAGTACCTCTCTTACGGCTGTGCTGTTTGCCTGCTTCCCGGTTTTTGTGGCCCTGTTATCGCACGTCATGCTTCCCCACGACCGGTTGCGTCGAGTCGCCTGGCCCGGAATGGCGCTCGGACTTGCCGGAGTGCTGGTTATTTCCTGGCACACCCTTCAAATTTCCGGCGCCCTGCTCGCAGGATCAATGCTGGCGGTGTTTGCCTCGTTTGTCTCGGCACTCGGGGTGGTTCTTCACAAACGGTATTGTATGAAAACCGACATTGTAGTGGCTGCTGCTACCCAGATGATGTTTGGCGTCTTTGTTCTTCTAAGCGGCGCCCTCCTTTTCGAATCATACGGCGATCTTGTCTGGTCGCCGGCGTCGGTCGGCTCGATAATTTACTTGAGCATTCTCGGCACCGTTGTAGCGTTTCTGGGGTACTATTGGCTGATGACTCACATCAGCGTGGTGGCGGCGGCGATGATTGCCTTCGTCACGCCGCTGGTGGCCAGCGTGATTGGGACTGTCTTTTTCGATGAATCCTTTGCGCTCCCGACGGCAATCGGTGGAGCGATGGTCCTCGCGGCTGTCGTAATCGTCAGCTACGCCCGCCGCCAAAGCGCGGAACCTCCGCCGATCATCGATTAGAGGGCTACTAATAAACTCCAAGTCAGCGCGAGTGTCACGTCACCCTGAGCTTGCGCCGTCCTGAACGAAGTCGAAGGATCGAAGGGTCGCGTGACCTCAGCAATCCCTCGTCATCTTCCCTGTCACCCCGGCCTCATATGTCACCCCGGCGAAGGCCGGGGCCCAGTCTTATACAAATTGATCTTCTTCCATCATCGTGTCGAGCGTAGTCGAGACACGAACTTCTTTGTAGGTCAGTCGCGTCTTCGCGGCTGACGAATCTACGTGAAATCGTCAATCTCGAAGACTGGATTGACCTACAGTGACTGACTGACGTCGCCCTGGGCGGAGTCGAAGGGCGACGCGAGGTTAATCATCCAGTTGGTCGAAACCCCTGCGGTTTCGACATCTTTTCTCATTTGTCGATTCCCAGCCCAATTTCAAACGGATCCGGCTTGTCCTTGCTGGTGCGGGGACCAATCCAGCGGCTGGCATTAGTCGCGTACGGTTCCTTATAGCTGTCGTTCCCGCCGCCGTCGATGAACAACCCAAAGCATCCGAGATACTTTCGAGGCCCCGAGTCTGATCCGTTGGCCCGTCCGAGTGTCGTGCCGGCTTTGGTATCGTAGATGTCGTCGCCGGCATGGTCGTGGAATATCCCCATGCCGTTGGCGTTGCCAGCGCCTAAGGAGAGGTTGGGCGCATGGTACGTATCGTTCCCGGCCCGCTCATTTAAGTATCCGATCGAAAAATCATGTCCCGCGCCGATCGCCATATTCGTTGTCGCTGTGTACGTGTCGTTCCCCGCGACATCATCCAGATACCCGATCGCAAAATGAGCCGCCGATCCCTGCACGTACCAGACGCCGTTGTAGCTGTCATCGCCGCCGCCGTCAAGGAGCATCCCGACCGCATACCAATACCCGCACCCCTGTGCAAACAGACCGGCTGAATATGTGTCATTCCCCGCCAGATCGCACAATATGCCGACTCCTCCGGCCCAACTGTGGCCGTCGAGATAGTCGGCCCGGCGTCCGAATCCCACCCCCTGCGCCAGCGATGAATTGTGGTCTTTGGTCTGCGATGACGGGCTGAACAGCTTGGTATCCTCGGCGACATATTTGTCGTTCCCTTCGACATTCACCAGCAATCCGCAACCTCGCGTGAACCCGAATCCCTGCGCGCTCGACCAGCAGTAGAGCGAGTCATCGCCGGAACTGTCGACCAGAATGCCGATTCCGTACACCCCGCATCCTTGCGTAAAATGTTGCCCGGAATAGGTGTCGTGTCCTTTGGAGTCGATCAGCACCCCCACGCCGAAAATCCCGGTTCCCAGCGACGCATTCATAGTCTCATACACGTCATCACCTGATTTGTCGATCAACACGGTCGCGCCGATAATCGCCCCGCCGAAACCCGGTATGGTCGAGTCGGTGGAGATGTAATGATCATTCCCGCCGGCATCGATTATCACGCAATACGGCGATTCCGACGAGGTCATGGGGAATTTGTACGTATCGTTCCCGCCGCCATCGATAATCAACAGCGGCGCTTCAAGGTAGTCGTAGACGTCGTCTCCTTTGGTCCCAATGACAATTGTTCCCTTGCGGGTTCTTAGCTCGGCCTTGTCCGGAGGAAACCCGCAGTATTCAATCGAGTCGGCCATCCGCCGCGCCGCCTCGACCAAGTCCTCGGCTCCGGCCGCGAACAGGTTAAAATCAACCTGCCCGGCCAGTTCTTCGACCAGCTCACGGTCATCATCTTTTTCGTGCACGAAGAAATCGAGCAGACGCTTTCGGTTCTTGCTGTTGTCGATCCTATCAATGGCGCGGGTAAAGGCAAACTCCTTGTCGGCCGCGATCTCCCACAGAAGATCGATTTTGGCGCACAGCGTGGCATACTCCGGCCCGGACAGGAAATTGCGGCTGGCGGTAATCCCCAAATGCGGGACCGAGTCCGGGAATTTTGTATATTTCTCAAGCGGATCGCCGATCAGTCCCCGCCGCAACGGCAGGTCGATCTTCCGCGCTGCGAAAGCGGTGAGCGAGGTTATATTGCCGGCGTCTATGGTCAGTTGCGCCAGCGTCAGGTCGGCGTACTTGGGAAGCTTGAACGGGTGTTTGTGTAACATCGTGTAAAAGCTCATCCGCCCCTGATCTCCGCCCCAGCCGGCCATTTCGTCCTCATCAAATGTGAACTGGTCGCGAGTTAATCCGACCTGCGCTAAGGCACTGTCGATCAGTTCGTGCTGATCAAGACCGGCCTGATCGGGACGGAAGGGTTGCGCTGATAAGCCGGCGGCCATGAGCAACGCCGTGAGCGTGAACAAGTGTATCCGTGTCATGGTGTACTCTCCTTTACGTGGCTGACGGTAATGATATCCACAGCGCTATCCAAAGACAGTTAAAACAAAGGTATTCCGATGATGGACAAGTAGTCATGAGGGGTCTGGCTTCCGGCCAGCGGTTAGAAAGTGGCCATCGCGTAATTCTATCTTATGCGCCGAAGCGCATCAGATAACCCGCCATAGACTTTCCAGACAACTGAACTGACACTGGGAGCGTCAGGATACTCCGGTTCCTCACTAGGTAGCAGGATATTGACTAGGCCTTCAACAAACCCCTTCTCTTCCGGAGCGTCCTTCGAGGTATTTCTCCCCGCGGACACATCACCCTGCCAAACCAGCTTCCCAGTAGCCACATTGTATACCATAAAATTAGCGCGCATGTCGCGAAAGACGCGGTTCTGGTCCTTGCCTCCTTTGAACGTAGCCGGCGCCCACGCCGAATAGACTTGATTATCCAGGAGTACGCCGAAGACAACATAAACAGATGTATCGCAGTCTGCGATTTTCAACAAATCTGGATTGGTCGGTTCGATAATGCGCTTCTGAAGAATACATCGTAGTAGATTGGATCGGGAGGACTCCCCTATACAGGAATCCACAAACGTCAACGGCTTGACATCCGTCACTTTGAGATCCTGCTTCAAACGTTGCCAAAGCAACGAATCCAAACCGGCGTGGATACTCGCACTGTCCTTGGGTTCACCAATGCCCCAGATCATTCCGCCGATCGCCAGGCCGCGCACCTTAAGTGAGCTTCGCGTGAACGATGGGTCAGTGAATCGTTTGGCGGGCCCAGGCCCGCAACTCAAGAAAGCCAGGCCGATCACCAGACACGCAGTGATTAGCCGAAGCGATTGTCGGACGGGTACTCCATTTTCTTCTTTCATCGATCCAACTTCCTGCTTGCTCATGGACTAAGTGGCCCCTCCCACGGTAATGGCTGTAGTAGAAGCGTCGCACCCGGGTCTTGAGTTAGCCCCCGCAGGGACTTCGGTCATTGAACTCTCTTCGGTTGCCTGTCCGGCATTTTCCACTTGTTCATGTTTGCCATTCTTGCGAAAGAGCCGGCGGTCAGAGAAATGAGCCTCGAGCGAATGTATGTATATCCGTGTCATCGTGTAATCTCCATTAGGTTGCTGACGGTAATGATATTCGCCCAGCCCTCCAAAGACAGTTTAAACTCGATTGTCAACATCCTTGCACCAACGGAGGGAAAGAGATATAATATGTGAAATTTGTCACAAAGCGTGGATATGGTGAAGGAGCCGACCGTGAACTTGGATGAGCTGACGCGACAGACGAAAGAACTCGACATCGAGTTCGTTGATCTCAAATTCTGCGATTTGATCGGGCTGTGGCATCACATCACTATCCCGGTCACGGCGCTGAACGAGGAGTTGTTCACCAACGGCGTGGGGGTCGATGGCTCCTCGCTGGCCGGATTTTCGTCAATCGAGCACGGCGACATGATTTTGCGTCCCGATCCGACCACCGCCTTTGTTGACCCGTTCATGCAGAGGCCGACTCTGTCGTTGATCGGCGACATCATGGAAAGCGGCGATCAGGTCACCCCGTACTCGCGCAATCCGCGTCGGGTGGCGAGCTCGGCCGAACGATACCTTCAGAAAGTGGTTCCCGGCGCCTCAGCCGTCCTCGGACCGGAGTTTGAGTTCTACGTATTCGATAAGGTCAACTACTTCCAGGGGCCGCAGAGCGCGTTTTATCTGCTGGAATCGGCCGAAGCGGCATGGGATTCATCGCACGACGA
>JBGOTX010000119.1:0-6166 GCA_041476705.1 Candidatus Zixiibacteriota bacterium | reverse complement strand
CTACATCGGGTTCAGCCAGTATTTTCTCCAGTGGTACGCGAATATCCCCGAAGAGACTGTCTGGTACCTTCAGCGATGGGAGGGATCCTGGAAAGCGGTCAGCATGGTGATTCTGTTCGGCCATTTCGTTCTGCCGTTTGTCGTGCTATTGTTCCGCGGCGTCAAGCGCTCGCCCCGCCTGCTGAGCGCGATCGCGGTCTACTTTCTCGTGATGCACTGGGTGGATCAGTATTGGATGGCCTTTCCGACTCTCAACCGGGACGGGGCGCATTTTTCCTGGATGGACATCGCGGCAGTGGTCGGAATAGGCGGCATTTTTGTCTGGGCGTTCTGGAGCAAGCTGGTAGCACAGCCGGTTGTCCCGATCGGGGATCCGCGGCTCGAGGAATCGATTCATTTCAAGAACATGTAGGCGATGGCCATGATGAACGAAACCCACACCGAGCACGGCTCAGCCGGATACGAAAAGAAGGATGTTAACGTCAGGGCCGTTATCCTGGCGGCGGCGGTCATCGTGGTGATTATCGTGGTTTCGCTCGTGTTCGTGGACCAGTATGTGATTTATCAAAACGAGCAGGCGATCTACGAAAATCGGCTCCAGCCGGACAATCCGCAGTTACTTGAATTGCGCCAGTACGAAGACGCCGAATTGAACGCCTGCAAACTGCTTGACTCGACCGGAATGTGGTACCAAATCCCGATTGAGCGGGCGATGGAACTGGTTGCGCAAGAACGAAAAGACAACCAGCAAACTCCCATTTCGACGAAAACAGCGAGACAATGAAGTCCATGCTCAAGAGAACTTTTGCTGCTATCTGTTGTTGAAAAACACCGAATGAAGCACGTGTCGAAACAAAGAGTAGTTCGGTATTTGGTTGCCATGCTTGTCTGGGGCTTCATGGTGACGGCATCGCTGTATGCACAGACCGTGACGGCGCCGACCGGTGACCTGGCTAAGATCGACATTGTCGAGCATTTGGGAAGTAAGATTCCGCTCGATCTTCGATTCACCGATGAGAATGGTCAAGCGGTTACCCTGCGTGACTATTTCGGCCACGGCAAGCCGGTTCTGCTGATGCTCGGATACTACGAGTGTCCGATGCTCTGCAACTTGGTCTTTAACGGCGTGGCCGACGGCGTGCGGCCGATGCAGTGGACGCCCGGTCGTGAGTATCAACTGCTCACCGTCAGTTTCAACCCCAACGAGACGTATCAACTCGCTTACGCCAAGAAACAGAATTATCTGAAATATCTGAATCGGCCGGGGGTGGATTCGGGCTGGGCGTTCTTGGTCGGGGAGGGATCGCAATCGGAGGCGTTGACCCAGGCGGTCGGATTCAAGTACATCTATGACAGCACGAGCAAGCAATACGGCCATGCCGCGGCGATCTATGTACTGGCCGACGACGGTACTATCTCGCGGTACCTGTACGGCATTGAGTTTCCGTCGAAGGACTTGAAGTTTTCTCTGCTGGAGGCGTCGCAGGGGAAAATCGGCTCCACGGTCGATCGCCTGCTCATGTATTGTTATCACTACGATCCGGCGTCCAAAGGGTATGTATTGTTCGCGCAGAATGTGATGAAACTCGGCGGCGGTATCACTTTGCTGTTGGTGGCCGGCTTGCTTACAATACTATGGATGCGCGAGCGCGCGATCGGCAGGAAAAAGAGATTGCTGGTGGGGCCGACGACTCCGGGTCGAATTTGAGGATGTAAGAGCAGTATGGATACAACTTCTACATTCTGGTTACCCGGTCAGTATTCGACTATCGCTTCGGATGTCGATGGTCTGTTCTATTTCATCTATTGGTGCAGTGTGTTTCTGCTGGCGCTGGTCACGGCGGCCATGACGCTGTTTGTCATCAGGTACCGTCGGCGCGGCAAGGTCAGTTTGACGTCGGGCTTCACGCACAACACGTCGATGGAGATTGTCTGGAGCGTGATTCCGACGATTCCGATCGTAGTGGTGTTCATGTGGGGTTCCAAGACGTTCATCCGCATGCACGCCATGCCCGGCAATGCGGTGGAAGTAAAAGTAACCGCCCAGAAGTGGTTCTGGTCGTTTGACTATCCAGATGGAGCGTCAAGTGTCAACGAGCTGGTTGTCCCGGTAAACAAATCGGTCAAACTGACGATGTCCTCGCAGGATGTGATCCACAGCTTTTTCGTCCCGCAGTTCCGGGTGAAACAGGATGTTCTGCCGAACCGGTACACGCAACTCTGGTTTCAGGCCACCGCCAGGGGAACATACAATCTGTACTGCGCCGAATTCTGCGGCAAGGGACATTCCGAAATGCTGGGCAAAGTTCGGGTGGTCAGCGACAGCGAGTTCGTCAAGTGGGCCGATGAGCAGAATAAGCCGCCGGAAGGAATGTCGCTTGAAGATTTCGGTGCGCAACTCTATAAGACCAAGGCCTGTGTGACCTGCCATAGCGTCGACGGCACTGCCGGCACGGGTCCGTCATTCAAGAATGTATTTGGACACGAAGTGCTCCTGGCCGATGGGCGGAGGGTGATGGCCGATGAAAATTACGTGCGGGAATCGATTCTCGATCCCCGGGCAAAAGTGGTAAACGGATTTCAGCCGGTCATGCCCACCTATCAGGGGGTGATCAAGGACCGCCAAATCGACGCGATTATCGCGTATCTCAAGACGCTGGCGAAGTAGGAGGTCATTGTGCAAACTGCCGCCGCGACCAGTTATCTGCATGAACCGAAGGGGCTCAAGTCCTGGCTGTTCACGCTTGATCATAAGCGGATAGGCGTCATGTATCTGGTGGCTATCATGACCATGTTCCTGGTCGGCGGCGTGCTGGCGCTTTTGATTCGCACCGAACTGTTGCATCCGGGGCGCGATATCATGGGAGCCGAAACGTACAACCGCATGTTCACGCTCCACGGCGCCATCATGATTTTCCTGTTCATTATTCCGTCGATTCCCGCGGCAATCGGCAACTTCGTTCTGCCGCTTATGATCGGCGCGAAGGACGTGGCGTTCCCACGCCTCAACCTGATGAGCTGGTATCTGTACGTGTTCGGCGCGCTCTTCAGTATCTACTCGATCATTACCGGCGGCATTGACACCGGATGGACGTTCTACACGCCATACAGTATAACCACGGGCACCTCGGTTATCTCCATCACGACGGGTGTGTTTATTCTTGGGTTTTCATCCATATTTACGGGACTCAACTTTATCGTCACCGTGCATAAACTCCGCGCGCCGGGGATGAGCTGGTTCAAGATGCCGCTGATGGTTTGGGGGCTGTACGCCACCGCGATTGTTCAGGTGCTGGCGACACCGGTGCTGGGGATCACGCTGGTCCTGCTTATTCTGGAGCGTTTATTCAGTATCGGGATATTTGATCCGGCCTTGGGCGGCGATCCGGTTCTATACCAGCACTTCTTCTGGTTTTATTCGCACCCGGCGGTGTACATCATGATCCTGCCGGGGATGGCGATTATCAGCGAACTGGTCAGTACTTTTTCGCACCGACACATTTTCGGGTATAAGGCGATCGCTTTTTCCTCGCTGGGGATCGCCTTTCTCGGCTTTCTGGTGTGGGGCCACCACATGTTCACCAGCGGTCAGTCGGAGACGGCCTCGGTGGTCTTTTCGTTTCTCACCTTTTTCATAGGCATACCTTCGGGGGTGAAGATTTTCAACTGGCTTGCCACGCTGTACAAGGGGCAGATCAGTTTCAAAGCGCCGATGCTGTATACCATGAGCTTCTTATTTCTGTTCACGATCGGCGGTCTGACTGGCATTTTCCTCGGCGCGTTGTCGGTCGATGTACACTTGCAAGACACCTATTTCGTGGTGGCGCATTTCCATTACGTTATGATGGGCGGCGCGGTGATGGCTCTCCTGGGCGGCATTCACTACTGGTGGCCGAAGATGTTCGGCAAAATGTACAGCGAATTCTGGGCGCGGATAGCCGCGATCCTCATCTTTGTCGGCTTTAACATGACCTTCTTCACGCAGTTTATCATGGGAACCCGGGGCATGCCCCGCCGCTACTACAGCTACCCGTCGGAGTTCACCGGCATGCACGGATTTTCCTCGGTGGGATCGTATGTGCTGGGGCTGGGTTTCCTGATTGCCGTGATCTACCTGATTCATTCGCTGTTCAGGGGGCCTGTGGCGCCGGCCAATCCGTGGGGCGCGCTCACGCTTGAATGGCAGACCAGCTCGCCGCCGCCGACCGATAATTTCGACTATGATCCGATCGTTGAGCATGGACCGTACGATTACGACAAGATACACGTGGAGCCGATGAAGTGAGAGAGAAGATGTCACCACACGATACGCCGCAGGCATCGCCTTTGGCCCACCACTTCGCCGACATGGAACAGCAACGGGACTCAGCCAAACTGGGTATGTGGGTGTTCTTGCTGACGGAAGTGCTCTTGTTCGGCGGGTTGTTTTGTGTCTATGCCATCTATCGGGCCTGGCATCCGGAGATGTTTTTCAATGCGCACAAACAGCTCAATGTCTGGATGGGCGCGACCAACACGATTGTGCTGATAGCCAGTTCCGTGACGATGGCCCTGGCCATTAGGAGCATGCAGTTGAACCAGCGCAAACCGGCGGTCCGGTTCATTTTTGCCACGCTGGCGCTGGCCGGCGTGTTTCTGGTGATCAAGTATTTCGAGTATGCGCACAAGATACATCTGGGTCAGCTTCCCGGCAAATACTACACGTTTACCGGTCTCGAAGGCACGAACCCGCACGTCTTTTTCACGGTCTATTTCATGATGACCGGGCTTCACGGTTTCCACGTGCTGTGTGGGATGGGCGCGATGCTCTGGTTGTTGCGGCGGATCAGGAAGGGCGAGTTCTCGGCCGAGTACTACACGCCGATCGAGATGACCGGCTTATACTGGCATCTGGTCGATCTGATCTGGATTTTCCTGTTCCCCCTGTTCTACCTGATCGGATAGGAGCGTATTATGAGCGGCAAACAACATCATCACATACTACCGCTGTCAACCTACCTGTCGGTCGGGGCCGCCTTGCTGGTGCTAACGGTTATTACGGTAGCGGTTTCTCAATATCAGCTGGGCGAATGGAATCTGATTGTCGCCATGACAATCGCGACTATCAAGGCCACGCTGGTGTTGTTGTTCTTCATGCACCTCAAATACGACAATAAGCTGTACGCCGTGGCGTTTCTCATTGCGGTGACGTTTCTGGCCGTGTTTATCGTGCTCACCATGCTTGACACTATGACGCGCGATGAATTCGGACGCGGTTCGATAGATAAGCCGGTTCAATACCAGTCGGCCCCGGCCCATCCTGGTGAGGGGGAAGAGCCCGCCTCGCATGATACGGCCGGTCACACCGCCGACACTGCTGATTCATCCCACAAATAACGAGTTGCCTGCGGTCACGGGCGGCGGTATGTTGACCGCTTGAGGGCGGAGTCCGGCAGGATGCCGGCATGCAATCCGTCCGGGAGGTTGCCGCATGATCGCGTTTCGTCGACTGGCCTTTGTTTCCACCATCGCCACATTTATTTTGATTTTCGTCGGCGGGTTGGTCCGGGTCGCCGGGGCGGGGCTTGGGTGTCCCGACTGGCCGCGCTGTTTTGGACGGTGGATTCCGCCGCTCTCACGGGCCGATATTCCGGCGGGAATTTCAGCCGCAAAATTTAATCTCACGCTGGCCTGGACGGAGTATGTGAACCGGCTAATGGGAATGTCCCTCGGCCTGTTATTACTGGCCACGGCCATTCTGGCACTGGTGTATTACCGTCGGACGCCGCGAATTCTCTGGCCGACCATGTTGGCGGCGGCGCTGGTGGCGTTTCAGGGATGGCTGGGGTCGGTGGTTGTGTCAACCGAACTTGCGCCGATCATGGTCACGCTTCACATGGTCCTCGCGCTAGTGATCGCCAGTCTGCTGATCTATGTCACGCTCGAATCATATTATATGACAGGTGGTGGAGCGGGAGTGGCGGCGTATCCGGCCAGGGCCTCGCGCTGGATCGGAGTTTTGTGGGTTATTGTCATCGTTCAGGTGATTCTTGGCACCGAGGTGCGCTCCGGGGCGGAAATTGCCGCCCGAAACTTTCCTCTCTGGTCGAGTCTCAAGTGGCTGTCGCAGGTGGGAGCGACTTATCAAGTACATATGGTTCTCGGCGTTTTTCTTCTGGTCGCCACG
>JBGOTX010000118.1:0-6200 GCA_041476705.1 Candidatus Zixiibacteriota bacterium | reverse complement strand
GCCAATGCAAGCAAGGCCCGTAATATCGGGAGAGTGCCTGATTACATGACTATCCCCCCAAAGGATTCTCTCTCAGTAGAATTTGAGGCTTCCCACGCAGACTCTCGAACAACAATCAATAAGTGCACATTGTATTTTGGATCGTATATGTTCACGCCAGGAAAACATCAAATTTCATTACCTCCTCTGGAACTGCAGCCTTCTACTTAAGTTCCAAAGCTCCGTCTTTGTAGGTCAATCCCGTCTTCGGGGGTTGACACCGACGGTCAAGCGCGAAACGCGCCACAGCACCTCACCGGACCCTTCAAAATTCCCTACGTCCTCAATGGTGAATCCGTCCCCGCCCATATTGGTATGAGCAACCATACTGCAACGAGCGAACGGAGACAGATTTTCACACGCCGGAAACACTTGGGTCCCCAAACTTTAAAATATGCGCATACGAACCCAATTGGTCTCTTGACGTCGCGCGGCGCAACCGTTTGCCACACTGTCAATTCGATCAGGATTTACTATGAATTTTCGGGAGGTGACAACCAAATACCAAACCCAATTTGAGCCCCACCAAGACAATCTTTCGTGGGACCAACGGTCAGGAATTCATGACGCGTACCGCTCGGGGCGGGGAATTTCCTTGAAATAACTCTCGCGTTCGGACCTGGCCACCGAGCCGGTCGGGATATCCAGTACTTCGACTGCCACCGGATGGCTCCCCTTGATCTGGATGATGTCGCCGAGCTTGACCTCATGCGCGGGCTTGACCGGCCGTCCGTTGACGACAATCAGCCCGTGAGCGCCCATTTCCTTGGCGATCGTGCGGCGCTTGATGATTCCAACGGTTGAGAGAAAATCGTCAATTCGCATTCAGCGCATCCAGACGATACTCGACAAAACTGCGCGATTTGATTTCGTTGACCCACTTATCGACCAGCCGGCCGGTCTTATCCTGCCGGGCCAGCTCTTTGAGCTTGTCGTAATCCTCGGGCAGGGCGAACCGTTTTTCTTCCTGGTATTCGAGGAGTTTGAGAATGTGCAAACCATTGGGCGAGGCCACCGGGCCCCGGTACTCGCTGGGCGTTTTCCATCCGGCAACCGAATCGGCGAATTCCGGAGGCATCTCCTTGAGCGCAAACCACCCCAACTCGCCTCCCTTAACGCGGGAGTCATCGTCGTTCGACCAAGTCCTGGCCATGTCGGTGAAATCCGCGCCTCCTCGAAGGAGCGTGAGCAGAGAGTCGGCCAGATGTCGAATCGCCGCGCTGTCTTTGGGTGCGGGTTGGACCATAACTAAGAGGTGGCGAAGTTTCAGCTTATCACCGCGACGGCCTTCACATTTGATGACATGAAACCCGAACTGGGTACGGACGACTCCTGAAATATCGCCGTCCTGCAAGGCCCACGCCGCCCGGCCGAATTCCGGCACCAGATCATCGTGCGCCACCAGGCCAAGCTCCCCGCTGTCCGGGGCCGCCCCGGGGGACGAATACTGTGCCGAGATAGCGGCAAAATCGGCGCCGCGCTGTATCTGCTGGCGCAGGCCGGTGACCAGCGTCCTGACTGAGTCTTCAACTTCCTTCGAGGCCGTAACCTTGAGGAGTATATGCGCCAGCCGAATTGCCTCAGGTTGAGCCGGGATGGAATCTTTGAATTTCCCGTAAAACTCTTCGACTTCGTGGCGCGAAACTGACACCGCGGTCAGTTTCTTCTGAATGTACCGCTGTTTGGTCAGCTGATTTTGCAATTCGTCGCGGTATTTCTTCTGCAGGTCGCGCAGGGTCAACCCTTCGGCCGACAGGGCATCGAGAAACTCTTCATTGGTCTTGAATCGAGCGGACACCCTTTGGACCTGTTCTTGCAGGGCCTGCTCGACTTCTTCCGGGCGAATATTAATTGAGGTATCCTTCTTGGCTTCCTGCAGGAAAAGCTGGTCGGAGACCATTTGGTCAAGCACCTCGCGCTGGAATTTCTTGACGTCTTCCTCGGTTTGCGGGCGCTTGCCGGTTTGAAGCGCCGTCAACTGCATCTGCCCGGCCAGTTCGGACGCCAGGATGATGTCCGACCCGACCACCGCAACAACCTTGTCAAGCGGTTGACGTTGTTGCGCATAAGAAGTCAGGGCGCCGGCGCCGATTGCGACCGCAAGAACGAATGAGCTTAGACGCATCAAGAACGGCCTTAACCTTTCGCGGTACTGTCGGTCGCGACATACTTGGCGGCGTCGATCGAATTGCGAATCGCCTCATCGTCGATTTTGATCGCGGTCTTCGCCTTGACCTCGCTCAGCCACGCGTCAAAGGCCGCTTTCTTGAACTCGGCCGCCTGCTTGAGCATGATTTCCCGTTTGACCGGCAGAAAGTCTTTGAGTTCCGGCTGAAGCTTGTCGGAAACATAGTAGATGGAGTATTTGCCGCCCACGGCAACCGGTCCGCCGATCGTCCCAACCGGCTTGTCCCACGCGGCATCGAACAATTCCGGCAAAAACTTGCGATCGACATATCCGAGATCCCCGGACGCGGCGCGCTGTGAGGGGCGTTCGGTCAAGTCAGCCGCTTTGGCGCGAAAATCCTGCAACCCTTTGATCTGCTTGGCCAGTTTGGCGGCCAGGAGTTCATCGGAAAGTTGAATTTCAAACAACCGAACCCGGGCCGGGTTGGAAAACTCCTCAGGGTGCTCGTCATAATATTTGCGCGACGACGCATCATCGGGCTGAAGCGTGGCCTTGATCGAGTCATTGCGCATAACATCGGCCATGGCCATTTCCTTGAAGAGCTTCAGTTTGCGCTGGAAGGCCGCATCGCTCTCCAGTCCGGCCTTGTTGGCTTCAACCACCAGAATATCCTGCATCTTGAGATTGAACACCGCGCCGGCGATCGCATCATACTGGTCGAAGTTCGGCTTGTACGCCTCGGGAAGCTGGCGGGCGCGCGACAGATAGTCCGAAAGAGTCAACTGTCCGCCGTCCCAGGTCGCCAGGACCAGATCCTTTTCGTTGCGGTCAAGCTGAGCATCATCGAAGTCGTTCTTCGGCAGATTGGCAAGCAATTGGGGTGGATACAAGTTCTCCCGTTTCTTCAGCACATAGTCGCAGGTCGCATGATCAACGGTAACCGGATATTTCTTCTTGATGCTCTCGACATACTCCATCGTAAGTTGATTGCGTTTGCGCGAGATAATTTGATTGCGAATTTGCTCCCGGGCCTCTTCCAGAGTTCCGCGCGAGTCGTTTTTCTGCTTCTCCGCCAGTTTGATAATGTGCCAGCCGAAGCGCGACTTAATGGGCGGGGATAACTCACCGGCTTCCATCTTGAACGCCGCCTGTTGGAATTCTTCGACCATGGCGCCCCACAAAAAATACCCGAGATCGCCGCGGTTACGTTTGGCGCTTGGATCGAGAGAGTAGTCATACGCCAATTGTTCAAAGCTCTCACCGGCCTTGATGCGATCGAACAGACGCTTTGCGGTATCTTCGCTCGCGACGACAATCTGCGAAGCCCTCAGCTTGAATTCGAGATGGTTGTAGTAGTCCTGTATCTCGGCGTCGGTGACGGTCGCCTTGTCGACGACTTCCCTTTTGTACAGAGCGTCCAGCAGAAATTTGTCTTTATTGGCAAGCACGACCCGGGAGACTTCCTCGACTTGATCGACTTTCTTCTCATAGGCCGCCTGGACCAAGAGCCGGGTCACAACCAACGATTCAACCGCGGCTTTGCGGGCGTCGAATTCGGCCTGGACGCCGGCAAACGGCTGGTTCAGATTGGGATTAAGGTCATTGAGTTCTTCAACGGTGATGTCATAGTTGCCGACCGTGGCCACGACCTTCCCGGCCTTTTTCCCGCAGGCGATGGGCCATACGACCATGAGAATCGCCGCCAACAAAAGAGTAAGTTTCTTAACTACTTGCATGAAGCTCTATCCTCCACATTCCTGATTTGTTCTACTCGATAGGTCACCGGGCGTTCCAAATGAGCGCGCGACAAGCAGGTTAGATAATATATTCTACCGGATTTGCCAAGAGGGATTTGGTACCTATTCGTAGTCTGATTCGAGATAATCTTTGGTGCTGGTATGGCGTGAGAGTCGCTGGCTGAGTTTCTTGGCGAATTCGACGGCCGAGTTTTCTCCGTATACTTTGAGCATGTGGTTCATGGCTATGACTTCGGAGATTACGGTGATATTCTTTCCGGGGGAAATCGGAACTTTGACGATCGGAATCTGGACCCCAAGCACGGTGGTCAGCACGTTATCGGTCCCCAGCCGCTCGTAGTCCGCCGCTTCCGACCACAGCGACAAATTGACTTCAACTTCGATTCGCTTCTGCAGGCGGATCGCCCGAATGCCAAAGAGCTCCTCGACATCGATAATCCCCACGCCCCGGATTTCCATGTGGTGACCCAGCAGATCGGAACCGGTGCCTATGATCACGTCGGGAGCCACGCGGGTAATCTTGACGATATCATCCGCCACCAGGCGATGCCCGCGCTCCACCAGATCGAGCGCCACTTCCGACTTGCCGATCCCGGACTTGCCGGTATACAGCAGGCCGACACCGTAGACGTCGACCAGCGTTCCGTGTACGGTGGTTGAAGGGGCGAACACATGATCGAGATACGCCGAAAGTCGTTGCACCAACAGCGAAGTTGACAACCGGCTGGACAGCACCGGCGTGGCGAATTCGTCGGCCATCCGGATGAATTCAAGCGGCGGCGAAATTCCTTTCGAGACAATGACCATTGGCACGTTGGCCGCAAACATCTGGGAGACGATGTCGGAAAGCCGGGTGCCTTCCATCCGACTGACATAGGCCATCTCGGTTTCACCGAGGACTTGAATTCTTTTGCTGGGGAATCGTTCGAGGAAGCCGGTCAGGGCCAAGCCCGGACGGTGAAGTTCGGCGTTGTGGATCGGTCGACTGAGACTCGCGCTTGAGGTCAGAACCGTCAACTCCAGGTCCTGATTGCGCGCCTGAAATAGCTTTTCAACCGTCATTGCCGCCATATCGCTCTAATATATGGACGCTCAACCATCCGAGGCAAGCCCCTTCGTAAATACGAAACCCCGCCCGGGGCGGGGTTCCTGACGCGAAAGGAATGGACGAAAAAAGAGATTTGACTGTTGGACTTACTTCTTTGAACCTTTGAGTTCCTGAATCTGCTGTTTCAGATCGGCGATCTGGTCCTTGAGCGATTGCAGATCATCACGGAGGTCTTCCATGGCGTGGTCGCGATCCTCCGTACCGAGATACAGCCCCTTCATCCGCAGTCCCTTCGGCGAAGGCATCTTGCCCATATCCGGCATAACCAACGCCCGCTCAATCCCCCGGCGGGATGTGCCGTGTTCATTCCCGGCTACTTCCACTGCCACCGTCATGTCTTTGCGATCCCGAATCACCGCCAACATCACTTTATCGCCATGCTTCAGGTCGGTGACGATGTCGCGCAAATCCTCGGCGCCCGTTACATTTTTGTCGTTGGCCTTGACAATAACGTCGCCCGCTTTGAGTCCGGCTTTTTCCGCCGGCGTGTCCTTTTCAACATTAGACACCAGTACGCCGTTATCCCCGGTCACCCCGAAATATCCCTTCAGCTGATCCGATAGTGAGGTCAATTCGACGCCGATATAGGAATCTCCGGACATTTCGGAAAAGAACCCAAAAGTCTTTGCCTCAGGCGCGTTAGACGACCACTCGCCGCCGGAATTGCGGGTGTTTTCCCTGCGTTCGCTTAGGGTGACCTTAAATTCCCGCTCTTTGCCGTCGCGAATTACTTTAACCGTGACGACATCGCCCACGGAATGGTCCTTGACGGTTGCGATCAGATCATCGGCCGATTCGACCGACGCGCCATCTATAGACACGACAATGTCGTTATCCATCAACCCGGCCTGGTCGGCGGGTGAATCTTCAACCACCTCATTGATGATGGCTCCCGATTTGACCGGAAGCTTGAAGCCGTCGGCGATGTTATCATCGACCGATTGGGTGTATACACCGAGCCATGCCGTACCCTCGTGCGAAACCGGTTTGGCCATGACCAGTCCGACGGTCAGGGCGGTTATCAGCCCGCCCATCACGGCAATTCCAATTTGTTTGGTCATCTGCAATCACTCCTTTGATCGAGCATTTTGTAAGTATTTTACGTTCGGGGGTGAACGAGGTTCCACTGAATATTGGACTAGTCGCGGACGTGTATGGCGACCAACAG
>JBGOTX010000117.1:0-6208 GCA_041476705.1 Candidatus Zixiibacteriota bacterium | reverse complement strand
TACACCGGGTCTTTGAGGGCGATCACCACGACCGGCATGTTTTCGTCGATCAGGGCAATCGGGCCGTGTTTCATTTCGGCGGCCGGGTACCCCTCGGCATGGATGTACGAAATTTCCTTGAGCTTCAGAGCGCCTTCAAGCGCCACCGGGAAGTTGATCCCGCGGCCCAGATACAGCGCATTGTTGGTGCGATAGTAGGCCTCGGCAATTTTCTTGATCGCCGGTTCCATTTTGAGAATGCGGTCGATCTGGCCGGGAATCTGTTCCATGGCCTCGATCATTTCGCGGCCGTGGGCCACCGATGACTGCCTCATCCGCCCGAGCAGATTGGCGATCAGCGAGAGCACCATCACCTGCGAGGTGAAGGCCTTGGTCGAGGCGACTCCGATTTCCGGTCCTGCATGAATATACACGCCGCCGTCCGATTCCCGGGCGATGGAGGAACCGACAACATTCACGACGCCGAGCACGGTGCAACCGAGTTTTCGGGCCTCGCGCATGGCCGCCAGCGTGTCGGCCGTCTCCCCCGACTGCGAGATGGCAATCAGCACCGTGTGGTCATCGATAATGGGGGAACGATAGCGGAATTCGGAGGCGTACTCGACTTCGACGGGAATCCGGGCCATTTCCTCGATCATGTATTTGCCGATCAGCGCCGAGTGCCACGAGGTCCCGCAGGCGGTGATAATGATGTGCTTGATTCCCCGAAGCTCCTCATACTGCAAGTTGAGCCCGTTGAGGCGCGACGTCCCATCTTCAAAATTCAATCGGCCGCGGATGGCGTTGCGGAGGCACTCCGGTTGCTCATGGATTTCCTTGAGCATGAAATGCTCGTACCCCTCTTTTTCGATCATATCCAGCGTCCAGTGAATCTCTTCAAGCTTTGGAGAGATTTTCACGTTCTGAATGGTCGTGATGGAGTAGTCATGCGGGGTAACCGTCGCGATTTCGCCGTCTTCGAGATATACCACCCGGTTGGTGTGTTCGAGCATGGCGCTGACATCGGAGGCGACAAAATTCTCCCCCTCGCCATGACCAATCACCAATGGCGAGCCCTTGCGCGCCGCCACTATCACATTCGGATGCAACCATGAAATCACGGCGATGGCGTATGTCCCCTCAACCTGGGTCAAGGCGGCGCGGACCGCTTCGGTCAGGTCGCCGTTGTAGTTCATGTGAATGAGGTGGACGAGAATTTCGGTGTCGGTCTCACTGCGCACGACATACCCGTTGCGGAGCAGGTAGGCCTTGATGGTGCGGTAGTTCTCGATGATGCCGTTATGCACGAGCGCAATTTCGCAATTCTCATCGGTGTGCGGGTGAGCGTTAACCTCGTTCGGTTCGCCGTGAGTGGCCCAGCGCGTGTGCGCGATCCCGTGGATGGAACGAAGGTCTTTTCCCTCGATCGCCTCTTCAAGCATTTTGATTTTGCCCACCGATTTGGAGACGATCAACCCGTCATCGGCCAGCAACGCCAGTCCGGCCGAGTCGTACCCGCGATACTCAAGCCGTTTGAGACCGCTGATCAAAATCGGAAGCGCCTGGCGATGACCTACATATCCGACAATACCGCACATATCTTCACCCCGCGACTACCGGAAATACTCCAGTACTTGTTTGTATATGTTATCAGTCAACGGCGACTGATTGCATTCGACGATCACGCGGAAAATCGGTTCGGTGTTCGAAGACCGGATCTGAAGCCAGCCGGCGGCGAAATCAAAACGGAGACCATCCCGGCGATCGACTGTGGCCGGACCGATCAGCGATTCCACCGTCGATTCAAATTGCGTCAGTCGCGCGGTGAAATCCGACGGCAAATTCGCTTTCCCTTTTATACTATAATACTTTGGGAAGGTTCTCACAAGCACGGAAAGAGACGTCCGCCCACGGCTCAGCGAAGACAACACGAGTGCCGCCGCGACCAGGGAGTCCCGTCCGGCGTGAAATGACGGATAAATGACCCCGCCGTTCCCCTCGCCGCCGATCACCGCTTTCTTTTGGCGCATCATTGTCACCACGTTCGACTCACCCACCTTGGAATAGTGCACCTTTGACCCCATGGCCGTGGCCACATCAGCGGTGGTTTTCGACGTAGATAGATTGATAACGGTCGCGCCCCGCGCACTGTGCAGAACTTCCTGCACCGCGATCGTCAATGTATGCTCCTCGCTCACCGCTTTACCGGTTTCATCGACCAGGGCCAGCCGGTCGGCATCGGGGTCGCACGCCATCCCCAGATCGGCCTTCCGCCGCTTGACCTCTCTGGCCAACTGGGAGAGGTTTTTCGGCGTCGGCTCCGGCTCGTGCACAAAGTTGCCGTCGCCTTCACAATTCAAGCGGTACACTTTGGCACCCAGTTTTTCGAGGAGTAACGGTAAAGCGTATGACCCGGCACCGTTGACGGCATCGACCACCACTTTGAACCGCCGTTTCTTGATGGCGGCGCGTTGCACGGCTTTCAGGGCCAGCGTTTTGGCGATGTGTTTGTCCGCCCAGCCATCCTGAGACGATATCCTGCCAAGTTTGGCGACCGGTTTGAAATCAAAAGTTTGTGAATTGAAAATACTGTCGAGGGCGAGGTACTCCTCGGCGGTGATGAACTCGCCGGTTCGGTTGAAAAATTTCAATGCGTTCCACTGGGCCGGATTGTGCGAGGCGGTGACACAGATGCCACCGACGGCTTTGAGTCCGGTGACCGCAATTTCAACCGTCGGCGTGGGGACGATTCCAATATCGATCACATCTATTCCGACCGATACCAGTCCGGAAATAACGGCCGCTTTGACCATGTCACCCGAGGGTCGGCTGTCGCGCCCCACCACCACTGTCCCGCGTTTCAGGAAAGTCCCAAAGGCGCACCCGTATTGAGTAATCATGACCGGATCGAGGCCGTTCCCGACCACTCCCCGGATGCCCGAAGTCGATTTTATCAATTGTGGTGTCTGATCTGCCATCGTGCTCTACTTATACGTTTATCGCTTGTCGATGTTCTTATTATCGTCGAGAATATATGACTCCTTACCGTCTTCTGAGCGCCGTCGCGCGATCAGTCAAAACGCGGCGCATCTGATCGTGAAGCAGTCCGTTTGAGGCGACCAGATCGGGGTCATAGATCGAATGCGGGCGGCCGTTGACCCTTGAACTCCTTCCTCCCGCTTCATGCAGTAAAAGGAGGGCGGCCGCGGTGTCCCAGGGGTGGAGTTTCAGCTCCCAGAAGCCGTCGGCTCGACCCGCCGCCACCCAGCAGATATCGATCGCCGCCGAACCCGGGCGCCTGATCCCCTGTGCTTTTTTTATCATCCGCGCAAAGTATCCGAGATTGTTCCGGCGCGACGTGCCAATATCATACGCGAATCCGGTAACCAGAAGCGCCTTCTCGAGATGACGCTCGGTCGATACCTGCAGACGCTGTTTGTTCACATATGCTCCGCGGCCGCGCGAGGCGTGAAATAATTCATCGCGCTCCGGATCATACACTGCTCCCGCGAACACCGCTCCCTCATGTTCCACTGCTATCGACACACAATATATGGGAAAACCGTGCGCAAAATTGACTGTCCCATCGAGGGGATCGATTATCCATTTGAACTCGGAGATTCGTTTTCGGGACGCCGTTGATTCTTCGGCCAGAATGTCGTGATCGGGAAACCGTCGGCGAATACGATCGACTATGAACCGCTCGGACTTGAGATCGACCTCCGTCACCGGATCAATCCGGCCCTTGTATCTCACGGTCATGCGTCGATTGAATCCCCGCTTGAGCAATGCTCCGGCGTCGACCGCCAGCGCACAGGCGAACTTGTGCATCTCGGCTTGAGTGGCGGGTGAGAGTCCGGTCACATATCCCTACTGATGTTGACTTCCCGGTACGGCCGCCGCGCCACTCGGGGCGGTCTGACGTTTGTACTGCAACTGGTACAACTTGTAGTAAATCCCCCGCTGATCGAGCAGTTCCTGATGTTTCCCCATCTCCCGGATTTCACCATGATGCAAAACGATGATCTTGTCGGCTTTCTCGATGGTCGACAGGCGATGGGCTATGATAATCGATGTCCGTTCGGCCAGCAGTTCATCGAGCGCCTGCTGAATCAGCCGCTCGGTCTCGGTATCGACCGAACTGGTGGCCTCGTCGAGAATGAGGATGTCCGGATTGAAAGCCAGCGCACGGGCAAACGACAACAACTGCTTCTGGCCGGTCGACAGGGTGGCCCCCCGCTCCTGAATGGTCGTGCGAATTCCGTCGGGCATCCGATCGAAGAAACGATCATATCCCACCCGCGTGAGGGCGGCCCGAATCTGGTCATCGGTGATTCGAGTGTCACGCATGCGCACGTTGGAGGCATAATCTCCGCTGAACAAGAATACGTCCTGCAGGACCAGCCCCAGATGCGAGCGGAGTTCGGTCGAGGACAGGTCCTTGAGTTCGACGCCATCGAGCTTGATCGAACCCTTTTGATAATCATAGAAGCGATACAGCAAGGATACCATTGAACTCTTGCCCGCGCCGGTGGCTCCGACCAGCGCGACTTTTTCGCGCGGCGCAACCGAGAACGAAACATCCCTGAGCACCCAATCTTTTTCATTGTAGGCAAACCAGAGATGCTCGACATCAATCCGTCCGCTGAACTTTTTGATCGACACCGGACGGGGGGACTCGACCACGGCGGGCTCGGTATCCAGCAACTGGAATATCCGCTCGGACGAGGCCATCGATGACTGCAGGATGTTGTATTTTTCCGACAGGTCCTGTATCGGCCGATAGAATCTCTGCACCAGTTGCATGAACGCCACCAGTTCACCGAACGTGAGCAAACCGAGGCCGATCTGCACGCCGCCGAAATAGAGCAGTAGTCCGACCGAAAGCGCGCCGATCAATTCTACCGTCGGGAAGAAAACCGCATAATAGTACACCGAGCGGAAGTGCTGGGTGCGGAGGTCGGCATTGATCTTGTCGAACTTGTCATAAATCCGCGCCTCCTGCGTGAATAACTGTACGATACGGATGCCGGTCAGGTGCTCCTGCAAAAACGCGTTCAGTCGCGCCGTCTTCAGGCGGACCTCGCGGTACACATTGCGAACTTTTGCCCTAAAGACAAACGTGGCAACCACCAACAGCGGCAGAACCAGAAACGTAATAAGCGCCAACTGCCAGTTGTAGTACAGGAGCATGGCGACGATAAAGATGAGCGTGAACACATCCCCCACAATCGACACCACGCCCGATGAAAACAGTTCATCGAGTACGTTGACGTCGTTGGTGACCCGGGTCAGCATCCGCCCAACCGGATTTTTGTCGTAATACCCCAGATGCAGTTTCTGCAGATGCCGGAAGACCTGCATGCGGATGTCGTATTGCACCTTCTGGCCGATCCACATGGTGATGAAGGTCTGGCCGTAGACTGAACCAAAGCTGATGAGCATGATCGCCAGATATCCGAGCACGATGAGGCCGAATCCCTCGGCATTCCCTTTGGAGATGTAGTCATCGATCGCCACCTGCACCAGCCACGGCAGAGCGACTTGTGCCGCGGAACCAACCAGCAGGAGAAACACCGCCAGGGCCGTCGGCTTGCGATACGGCCGCAGGTAGGCCAGCAATCGTTTCATCAGGCGGGAATCGTACGCCTTGCCGAGCGCTTCTTCTTCGTGGAATCCGTTCCCGGCCATTTACAATTGCTCCAGTTCCGCCGCCAAAAGCTGGGAGCGGTACAGTTCGGCGTAATTGCCGTCCACGCGCATGAGCTCTTCGTGCGTTCCCTTCTCGACGATTTTCCCGTCTTCCAGATACATGATCAGGTCGGCCTCTTTCACGGAGGACATCCGGTGCGAAATGATAAACGTGGTGCAACCGTCACTGCGGCGCTTGATCGCCTCGTTGATCTCGTGCTCGGTCTCGGTGTCAACGGCCGAGGTCGCATCGTCCAGAACGAGAATCGCCGGATCGACCACCATGGCGCGGGCGATGGCCGTACGCTGTTTCTGACCGCCGGACAAAGTTATACCGCGCTCGCCGACCATCGTGTCGTATCCGTGCGGAAATTCCGCCACGTCTTTCGCCAGAGCCGACATCTCGGCGGCTTCGAGAACATCGTCTAGTGGGGCATCGCCGCGACCGAAGCGAATGTTTTCGGTCATGGAGTCGGAGAACAGGAACGCCTCCTGCGTGACGAAACCGATCTGTCGGCGCAGATCGATCAGCGACCAG
>JBGOTX010000116.1:0-6212 GCA_041476705.1 Candidatus Zixiibacteriota bacterium | reverse complement strand
TCTCCAGTTCGCCGGTCGCCCCAAGGAACCGGCCAGTATGAGTGTCACCGGTCGCCTGATGGTGGCCGATGCCTCGTTCCACGATTCACTCCTGCCGGAGCCCATTACCCACTTCTCCGCCGACATGATGCTGGTGCGCGACACGATCGCAATCAACAGCATGAACGTGAAGTTCGTATCGAGCGATGCCTCGTTTGCGGGCCGTCTTATCAAGCCGTTTCCGTACCTATTGCCGATGAAGAACCTCGACCGGTCGAAAATGCAGAAGCCGATGTTTCTGTTCACCCTCAGTTCTCACCGGTTTGACAGTGACAAGCTCTTCCCTGAAGCGGTCCCCGGCTCCGGCGAAAACCGCGCGAGCAAGCCCGTTGACTCTCTGCCGCCGATCATTCTGCCGGATATTGACGGTCAGGGGACGTTCACGGTCGATACGCTCGTGTATTCGAAGGTCGATTTGACAAAAATCTCCGGCAAGATTCGCATCAAGGACCGGAAAATCGAGGCGTACGATGTTACCGGCATGGCCTACACCGGGAGCGTGGCGGGGAACACGACCATCGACCTGAACGATTTTAACAATCCGAAATACACCGGCAAATTCGCCGCGTCGCAGATCGAAGCCGATGATTTTGTGCGGCGCTTCGCCAAAGTCGGTGGATTCCTGTACGGCAAGTTCGATCTGAAGGGGGACTACAATGCGGTAGGGTGGGAACCGAACCAGTTCTTGAATTCACTCACTTTGTCGAGTCTCGGCGCGATTCAGAACGGCAAATTGGTCACTTCGGGCGTTGTGTACGATCTGCTCAAGAGCCTCGGCGACAAGCTTGGCCAGCCGTTCGAAAAAGAACAGCCGCTCAAAGGGCTGACTTCAAACATTTCAGTCAAGGACGGCAAAGTTGTGGTCGATGGCCTCAGAACCAACCTGCTCAATATCGGCGATCTGAAACTGGGTGGGTACTACGGCTTCAACCACCAGATCGGCTACGATGGCACGATTGAGCTCACCAAAGAGCTGACCGCCAAACTTACTTCCAAGGGTGGCTTATTGGGCGGATTGGCCGGTCTCATGACTGACAAATCAACCGAGCGGCTGTTGGTGCCACTCAAGGTCACCGGTACTTGGGACAAACCGAGTGCCGAAATCGACTTCAATGCCCTGACCAAAGGCGCCACTCAGAATATCAAGAAGGGCGCGGGCGGGTTATTGGAGAATCTGATAAAGAAGAAGTAGAGGCGCATGACGTTTCGCAATGGGCGAGTCCACCGGGCTTTGGCCATTCTGTCTGCTCTTGCTACAGTCTGCTTTACTCCAAAGCCGGCGTTTTCTTCTCCGCCCGGTCAACCGTTTGAAGTCTCGTATGAGGTCTCCAGTAATCTGGACCTCGATTCAGCCCAGATGCGATCTTGGGTTGACATTTCAATTCGTCTTGTGGATTCGACCCCTTGCCAATCACTTCAATTGTCCTGCGTTGACCAACTGACGATAGACTCCTTGCTGGTTGATGGCGCCCGGCTGGATACCGGATTGATGCGCGTGGAATGGGTGCCGATCAGAAGGTACGAACTGGATATTTCGCTTTCACCTCCCATGTCTTCCGGCCAGTCGAAAACCGTGTCGATTGCTTATCATACTAAAGTCCGTACCGAAGACTTCAAGAAGGGCGTGCTCCGTCTTATGGAAACAATTCCGCTGATGGCATGGTCTCTTCGAAATAGCGAAGTATTCGTTAGTTCTGAGGGGACTTACGCCTGTCAGGCCAATTTCGACTATCGCCTGACCGTCACGCCGCCGACACTTGCGCTGGGGGAGGGCGAGTTGCTCAACGAAGCGGAGTTTATTACTGCATCGTCGAAGCCCCGCAATGTTGTCCTTACCGACTTGATTTCTCCAGTTCGATTTGGCTCAAAGAAATCTGAGAACAAGTCAATGGACCGGCGTTACTCAATCTCGTATGCGTGGAACAAGGAAGGGGGGATCGGCTTTGATCTGGTCCTCTTGAGGAATTACACGCTTGACAGAACCTGGGTTGGTCAGACTCAAGTTGATCTGTACTACCCTCGGAAGTCAAAAGATCGGTGGGCTTCATGGGCTGTGCCGGTAATCGCGGAAGTGGTGAAAGCGTATCAGGATAAGCGGAACTGGGGGGGGCGCCCGTTTCGCTTTATTGTCGACCAGCTCCGGTTTTCAACGGGAGAGCCGCCCATCTTCTTCCTGCCCAACAAGAAATTTGATGCCAGTCGATTGCGAGAGGTCGTCGATTCTGAGCTGAGGGCCTATCTGGAAAATCACGTGGAGTGACGTTCCCGTTCCACTCTGAAACTTTCCCAAAATAGCTCAGCCATCGGGTCAATATTCCCGCCATTTCGCCGATGTAATTCCATGAGGTGTCACAACTAAACACTGATGGGCATCGGTTGTGCCACTGTAACGAATTGAGACGATTCAGCGGTCCACGATTGGCCGCTTAGAGAAACATTCTTGGAGAACGTGAGTGTCATGACTGCGCGACTGGCCACCGATATCGACCGGATCACCCGCTGTGCCCTGTGCAAAATCGATCTGAAAGGGCGCTTCGTTTTCATCGATGATCGCACCGAAACTCTGCTTGGTCTCACCAAGGAACAACTATTCGGCAAGCCCTTCAAAGAGTTTCTCGCCGAGTCCGACCACGACCTGTTTTTCCATGTGATGCGCCAACAGCGCACCTATGAAACGGCGTTTGATGCCATCCCGGTCACGCTGATAAGCCGAAATCAACAGCAGATCCCCGCCACGATTATCGTCACGCTTGGATATATCGCCGGCAATCCCGTTAACTATCAGATTATTATTCAGACCGATTTGCTCCAGCGCGTCTCCGTGTCCACCACCGATGAGTCGCCGCAGTATCAAAGATTCATCTCCACCGTACTCGCGATGAACGGCTCGCTGTCGTTGGCCGATGTCCTCGAACCGCTTCGCGAATTTGTGGGAGCGATCCAGGCGGTGATGTACCGCGTGGTTGACGGCGGCCTCGAAACGGTGGCGTCGGTTCCCCGCGATTCCAGCGTTCCGGCAACAATCGATGTTCATCGTCTGCCGGCTCTTTTGGATCGTCTGGCCAAATTGGCCGCCGAACCCAAACTGGCCGCCGATCAGGTCCGGCGCGGGATCATCGAAACCGCCGGCGACACTCCGGACGAATATCTGTCCGAATTCCGTCTCGAGGGCAAACAGTACCTGCTCAGAGCATTGTTCGCGCATGGCGATGATGAGGCGACCGAGCGGGTCGCACAGCGGGCCACGCTGGCGCTCAAGCTGGTCTGCCGCCTGTTGAAACCGGGCCTGCCGGCGGGTGATGTTATGATTGCTCAGGACGAATTCGGTCCCGGTCTGGCGCTGTTTGATGCCCTCGGAATGGGTGCGCTGTTTATTCGGCCCGACGGAACAGTAGCGGCGGCCAATCATGCTTTTGTCCGTCTCTGCGACGGGTATCGCCCGACCGGTCGGGTGTATGACATCATCGAAAAACTGGGGTCGTGGAGCGGCGCGACTGTTACCAAGAACCTGACCAATTTCTTCGATGTGGCGATGGCCCATCCGCCCTTGTCGTGGCATGAAGCCATCCAACTCCCGCACGGGATCACCGCCCGCCTGGACGCGATCCGCCATTCGGCCTCGCTGACCGACGCTTCCGCATGGATCGTTCTGGTACCGGCCCATGGTCGAATCGCCCCCGGAAGCAGTGCGACTGATCCGATGGTTGTCGACTGCGCCATTCAGGAGATACTTTCCTCGCTGAGCGCGGCGTCGAGCATTTCCGATCGGCTCACGCACGAGTTCTACGACGAATTGCATCGCGACGGCAATCTCTACCTGTCGCTTCTCAACGGTCACATGGACAAGCTCCGTGGAATGATCTCGGAACTGGGCCACTTGATGCGCATCTGGTACGATGCCGAACAACCCGGCTGGTGCGATCTCAACCTGATTATTGCCGGTGTCGTGCAGGAATTGAGTTCGACCTATCCTGAAACCGTGATCAACTGCCGGTTTTCCGATCTACCTAAGTTGCAGTCTCTTCGGAATCGGCTGACGGCGGTCATTCGGAACATTTTGTCCAACAGCGTCAAGTATGCGACCGGCGGCAAGGCCGACATTCAGATTTCCGCAATGATTGATCAACAATTGTGCACGATTACCATTGCCGACAGTGGTCCCGGAATTCCCAAAAAATATCTGGACCGCATATTCTCCATGTACTACCGGGTGCCGCTCCACCCGTGGCAGAAAATCCCCGGTGATGGCTCAAGTTTAGCCGTCACCCGCCAGCTGGTTCATGTGCTTGGTGGCAAGCTCTCTATCGCCTCGGACGAGGGGAAGGGGACATCTCTGACCTTGGTGATCCCTATTTCCCCCTCCCCAGCCAAGAACCAGCCAAAGGGCGAAATGGCCCGACTCGGCCAGCCGGCGTGACATCCTGAAGGGCTGTTCGGCTCAAATCTCAGGTCTGGGGTCGCTTCATTCTTACTGTCGATCAATGCAAGTCGTTGCCATTCGGCGCATTAGCAAATCAACTCGACATTATTGATTGACAATCGGCTCAATGTCCCTATTATTCTGATCTGCCTTTTTGAGGAAAATTGGATATGAACTCGATGACCGGATTTGGCCGCGCCAGTGTTACCTCCCCCGTGGGAAGTATTACGCTTGAAATGTCCAGTGTGAACAATCGCTTTCTGGAGCTTGCGGTGCGCATACCCCGGTCGCTGACTTCGCTGGAGGCCCAGATACGGGAGCTGGTCTCGGGCGCCCTGTCCCGGGGGAAAATCACTATTAATGTGGATCTGGAACTGGGCAAAGGATCGGCTGGGATCAAGATCAATCGTGAGGCGGCGCGGGCGGTTCATCGCGAACTGACCGTCCTGAAAAAGTCCCTTAAGCTGGCTGGCGACATTACTATGTCTGATATTCTGACGTTCGAAGCGGTCACTTCTTCTGGTCGCGATGAAGTCGACACCGACAAAGTATGGCCGTCGCTCAAGCGCGCTCTCGAAAAAGCCGTTGAACGTCTGGTGGCCATGCGCGAAAGCGAGGGCGCGGCCCTGGGGCGCGACATGCTGGCACGCCTGAAGCAGATGGAGAAATCCATCGGCAAAATTGAAGCGGCCACCAAAAACTCTGTTGAAATCTACGCCGCCAAGTTGTCGCGCCGTGTCAAGGAATTGCTGGCCGAACCGGTGTCCGATACGCGGCGCCTGGAAGAGGAAATTGCCATATTCGCCGAGCGAACCGATATCGCGGAAGAGTGCACACGCTTCCGCAGTCATCTCGACCAATACCGGGCGGCTCTGACGCAAAAGGACGCCGCCGGTCGCAAACTGAACTTCATCCTGCAGGAGATGAATCGCGAAGCCAATACCATCGGTTCCAAGTGCGCGGATTTCAGCATCGCCGCCCATGTCATCTCGCTCAAGGAAGAGCTCGAAAAGCTCCGCGAACAAGTGCAGAACATCGAATGAGCGACCGAAGTGGCTAAGACGATGAACGTGTCTCCCCCGGGTCTTATGATCATCATCTCGTCTCCGTCGGGAGGCGGCAAGTCGTCGATTTGCCGCCGGTTGTTGTCGCCGACGCGACGGAAAATGGGATGGACCTTCAGTGTATCATATACGACCCGACCGAAGCGCAAGGGCGAACGGGATGGCCGCGAGTATAACTTTGTGACGCCACAGGAATTCAGCGTGCAGGCCGCACTCGGAATGTTCGCCGAGCATTTCCATGTCCACCTGTACGATTATGGCACGCCCGTTCAACCGATTGAACAACTTCGCCGATCCGGCGGGGTGATGCTGTTTGATGTTGATGTTCAGGGCGCACAGCGTTTGCGCGCCAAATATCCTGACGCTGTCACGATTTTTATTCTGCCGCCTTCGATCGGGGCGTTGAAGCGACGGTTGAAGCGTCGGGGTACTGAAACCAGCGAGCAGTTGAAGCTCCGGTTTGAAAACGCAAAAAAAGAGATGCAGGCGGTCATGCGGGATCGCACCTATCCGTTTGAATACGTAGTGATTAACGATAAACTACATGATGCGGTGGCCGATGTTCTGGCCATCGTTCGGGCCGGCCGGTTGACGTACAACCGTGTGACCCCGGAACAAACAATGAAAATACTCGGTTAAGATGGCGGTCATGGCAGAAGGAGTGAGTTGTGCCCTGTACCCCGATTGAT
>JBGOTX010000115.1:0-6232 GCA_041476705.1 Candidatus Zixiibacteriota bacterium | reverse complement strand
TCCTGCCGGATATGCAACGTCGACTGGCCTGGGTGGCGCTGGCCGGTTTGTTCGTGCTGGGGCTTCAGTCGCCGATGTGGTGGATTTTTGGATGCTTAGGATTGATGTTCCGACCGGGGCACCCGCCGACGATGAATGATTCGCTACCGCCGGGTCGTCAGGCGATGATCATGGGGACGATCGCCATGATCATTCTCATCATCTCGTTTACACCGATACCTTTTCGCTGACCGGGGCGGATTCGAAATCGGATAAATCTTTGTACGGTCCGTACAGCGTGCGGAGATTGATCTTCCCATTCGATAGCGCGCTCAGGAAGGCCTCGACAATCTCCGGATCGAACTGGGTACCCTTGGAATGCTCCAATTCCTTGATCGCGTGGGTCACGGTGGCGCCGCGACGGTATGGCCGGTCAGACAGGATGGCGTCGAAGGTGTCGGCCACGGCCAGAATCCGCCCTTCAATCGGAATATTTTCGCCTCTGAGACCGCGCGGATACCCGGCGCCGTCCCACCGCTCGTGGTGACTGAGAATATACGGGATGGCCGCTTTGAGCCGGTCGATATTGGCGATGATCTTGAGACCTTCGAGCGGATGACGCAACATGCGTTCCCGCTCCTCGGCCGTGAGCGGGCCGTCTTTGTTGAGGATGGAATCGGGAATGGCGATTTTGCCGATGTCGTGGAGCGTGCACCCCATCACGAGGTCGTCAATCGTCTGACCACTCCAGCCCAGTTCCAGCGCCAGCGCCTTGGCCAGCACGAGGACCCGGTCGGTGTGACCGCCGGTATATTTGTCGCGCGCTTCGATCGCGCTGGTCAAAGCCCGAATGGCCTCCATGTACGACGACTGCAGGTCCTGGTACAATCGATGATTGATAATGGCCGCTCCGGCGGAGCCCGCCAGAATACGGAGAATGTCCACCTGTCCGGGGGTCACCTGACCAAAGCGTGAAAACACCAGCATGTTGATGACGCCGTGCAGGGCGTTGTGGACGACGATCGGCATGCTGAGAGACACCTGAACGGAATCGCCCTCCGGACGTGACGCCGTTCCGGTCTGTACCAGCGGCTCACTGCTCCCGGTGTCGGCCAGCTCATACAGTCCCGTGGTATCAAGCACCAACGATGCCAGCGTCTCGTCTTCGGTGGAATATAATCGCCGGAGAATTTGTCGGGTGGCCGGATTCATTTCGAGTACCGCGACGGCCGCCGCCGACAGTTCGGTACGGCATGACTTGATGACCCGATGGAGATAATTGTCGATGTCTATTTCGGTGGACAGCGCATTGGCGGCGCTCAAGAACTCCACCTGACTTTTCAAGGTTATGTTTTCCCGAACGACTTTCTGGTGGGCCAGCCCCCGCTTAATGGCCGCCCGTAAATGGTCTAATTTGAACGGTTTGACCAGAAAATCGTACGCGCCGCGTTTGAGCACGGTGATAGCGGTTTGGACCGTCGGATGCGCGGTCATCAAAATGACGATCGCATCGGGGTGCGACTCTAACGCCGCTTCCATGATCTGCACGCCGGAGTGCTTGCCCATGACCAGATCGGTCAACACCAGGTCGACGGAATGGGCGCGCAGATAACGAAGCGCCTCGACCGGGTCGCGCAGGCAAACCACCTCATACGACTCCGCGGCCAGAGCTTCCTGTACCACGCTGATGATTTGATCATCGTCGTCAACGACGAGTATTCGTACCGCAGTATGTCCGAACACGAGAGGTCCTTTCCAGTGGCATCACGGAAGAGTATCGGTTGGGGGCCGGGATTCGCGAGGGACCGCCGGAGAACTGTTGCAAAATTGCACGTCCAAAAGTCAGATCGACGGTTCGAGGCAAGAGCCGGGTCATTGGCGAACGGTCATTACCACACTATTCTTTATGAATCCGCCGGCGCTCAGGCAGGGACCGCAGATTGAGGGGCATTTCCGACCACGCCGGGCCGGGGTGTGCAACCGCTGAACGACCGGCCCCGGCCGGGGTGAGGCCGCCGAAAAATCCCGCAGAACCAATCAAGTATGGCGGGATTTGATCGATAATAGAACAATAGGAAACAAGACCCTTCTTCTGAGGAGACCAGGCATGTCATCTCGAGCGGCGATACTCATCTGCATGGCGGCGGTATTGTTGGCGGGCGATACCCACAGCGCCGGTAAGCATCAGGCGGCTCTTACTCCCCTGGCCGGAGGCGCCCGAAAATCTCTTGGGAATATGGTCAGTCTGTCGGCCGCCGACACCTGCTTCGTGTCTCAAAATCAGACGATTATTTATCGAATCGACGGTTGGGTAACCGGCAACGAGTTGTACAAGGCCCTCCTTGATCCGGGCAAGAGTACGACGGCATGCGTCAACCCGTATCCATTCACGATAACGGCCATCAATATGCCGATGTGGTTTGCCAACACCACGCCGTTAACCGTGGCGGTGGACGTTGAGGCGGTTGATTCGACTTCCATCCCCGGATGCAAAGTGCCGGGCGTGCTCAAGGCGATTTCTGCAGACTACAGCTTGACGGTTCCGACCGGCGGCGGGCTCTTTGATATCTGGATTCCGCTCGATACTCCCCTCGTGGTAAACGGCCCGTTCTTTGCGGGATTCTTTCTCGGAAACGCGGTGGACACGAGCGCCGGCGCGGCCGTATTGGTCGATACGTTCCCGGCCACCTGCGCCACCTACAACATCTGGGACACGACTATCGGTTTCATCGATTTGTGCAACAACACCTATTACAAATTTCCGGGGCGGCTGGCAATGGAAGCATCGGGTGTCCCCGGTGGCACCGCCTCCGGACCGGCGCCGCAGGTCAGTTGGCTCATGCCCGTAGCCAATGAACTGCTCCTCGGCAAGAAAGAGTTATGGGCTTGGGAAAACTCCGGTTCGAAAATTATCGACTATGTGTCGTTCGCGTATTCCTACAATGGCGGCCCGTATATCGAGATCGGCCGCGACTATGACGGCAATTCGCCCAATCGTGACGGCGTGCATACGCCGGTAGCCGGAAACGGATACAGCTACGCCTGGGATTTCTCCGCCTTAGCAGAGGGGACCTACACGCTGAAAGTAACCGCTCTGGATACGCTGGGGCGCTCCGCCAGTGCGACCGTCGCGGTTACGCTCGAACCGACGCCGCCCATCGCCGCGATTACCAGCCCGCAGAATTCGCAGGACTTCTGCTCGCCGGTCAATATCATTATGACTTCGAGTGACAACAACATGTCGTTTGTCGAAGTGTATCGCAAACAGGCCATGTGGAATTATGCGGCGGGCGTGCCCACCATGAACCAATCGAGCGTCGGCGACGCCAACGGCAACCCGCTTGACGGCAACCACGCCCCATCCGAATTCGGTGATTACTACAGCGGGCCGGTGGCCGCCACCATAGTCCTCAAGTTCTGGTCGAATCGCGGGTACGCTGGCCCGATGTCGCAGTCAGGTATCCCTCTTCCAATGGACTCAATCGCTGAGCGACTGGCGGTCAATTTCAAAACGCGTCTGAATATGGGAACGTCCGACGAACTCCTGTTCGCCGGCCTGCGGGATTATCTGATCGCCAAAGGGAACGAGTTCAATCTCGACAGCCGCCGCCACCCCGACTACTTCACCCTTCGCGCCTGGGCTGAAGAGGAACAGCGGGCGGTGATCATCGGCCTTGGCGGCAACGCCGGTCCCTGGATGGCGGTCGACGGATTCAAAGGGTGGACGCAACCTGACGGCACGTATCTGATCAGCGTCTCGAATCCCGTCACCGGCGCAATACAGGACCTGCCTATGCGCCAGGGAACGCTGGGTGGAGAGGTACTGTATCTGAGCACCTGGCACCCGATCGATATTATGATCTCGGTCGTGGCCAAGAACTGGACGGTCACCCGGCAACTTTGCGGCGCAGATCTGGACGGCACGAACGGATGGTCATTGAATTGGACGCCGGCGGGGCTGGGGGAAGACTCCCTCTATTTCATCCGCTCATACGGCAAAGACGCGACGGGGTATCGAGGCGCGTCCACCATCCTGCTTCGCCATAATTGCTCACAGGTGTACGTGCACGGCGATTACAATAACGATGGTTCGATCGATGTGGTCGACCTCATGATGCTGATCGATTACATCGGCAAGCGCGGCCCCGCACCAGTGGGCGGCGGCGGCCGGGCCGATGCCAACTGCGATCACTACGTCAACATGAGCGACGTCGTCTACTTCATCAATTACATGTTCTACGGCACCAGCGCGCCGTGCAAATAGGGGTCCACGGGGGTGATGCGAAAGCCGCCGTTACCGGCGGCTTTTTTTTGTCCTATTGTCTTGCGCTGGCGGCGTTGATTGCCCGCCGGGCGATCTCCGGTGACACCCCGCAGATTTCGGCCAGCGTGGTAACGGCCTCCTCCAGATGTCCCAGCCAGGTCTTGTCAGGGTAGCGTGCCCTGAGATCGTCGATCACGTCGGTGGCAATAGTCGCGATCAGTTTGGCATACCGTTCCCGCTTGCCGATGCGGAGAAACGGCACGACAAATCGCTGGGCCAGGTAACCGGCCAGTGTCAGGCCGAGCGTCCCCAACAACTCAAGAATGGTCGGGGTGTGATTGATGGTTTCCATGTAAACTCCCTTTGCTATGAGTCAACGCGAGAATAGTGTTCACCAGGTCAAACGCCAATTCGCCTGTGGCGGAATGATCACTCGCTTGCGAAGAATTGTTCCATCCGGGCGACTGATCGAGATTTCGTACCTGCTTCCCGATGGTTGCAGGGAATCGGTAGGGATCAGATCAAGGAAGAAATACCCGGCGCTATCGGAAACAGTCGATACGGCAAACGGCGACACGAGCAGAGTTCCGGTGCGCTGAACTCCCTGGGGCAGAGAGGCGGCAATGGTGGCCGAGGGTTCGGGCACGCCGTTCACACCGTACAAATACCCGTACATCCGGCACAACGACGGTGAAGCGGGCGCACCGGGGTTGAATTGATATCCGCGCACCGTATCCGCGCCCGCCCCGGACACTGAGATCGTGTCGTACGCCGGAAAGTTGTATCCGGGAGTAATCACGATGGCCAGATAGTTTCCGGAGTTGAGATTGAACCAGGCGCGGCCATAGGTGTTGGTCGTTCCCACCGCCACGAGAGTGGTCTGTTCGGTATTACGGATGCTCACGATCGCGTTAGGCACCGCCTGATTCGAAGCCGTGTCCCTCGCCACCACGGTGAATGACCAGGCGCCGGAACCGGCCGCCAAGCTGGAGACTTCGACATCAAGGTACCTCCCAAACGTACCGTCGCCCGAGTGATTACTCTGCGGCGTATTCCAGACCCAGCGGGCGATTGAGGTCGAGTCGCCGCCGTGCACTGCCTTCTGAAGCAGGAGTCCAAACGAGTTGGCCAGTCCATTGCCAGTGGTGTCTTCGTTCCAGAGGGCCGCGACCAGACGGGGAGTCGAGTCATGAATGCCTCGCCCGACCTGCCGGTACACCCGATTTGAATCGTTGAGCACCGCAAACATTTCGTTGGGCGACTTGTTATTGAGCGAGTCGCCCATGGAACCGGCGGTAAATGACGACGCATACGCCCGATTCCAGACCTTGTTGCCGAGAACGGCGTCAGCCAGGGCCGACAGGATCGAATCGCGCTGAGCAGTCGTGAAAATGCCCCCTCGCGCGGCCACTCCGGCGGAATCCAGAGCGTCGGATAACTCGGCGTTGACGATCTGGAAGGTTTCGAGATTGATGGTTCGGTACAAGGGGGACGTTTTTCGCGCGACGATCTGGAGCGAGTATCTTCCGATCACGCCGGCACCGTCGATATCGGATACCTGAGCTTTGAAGATATAGGTTGTCCAACCGCCCATGAGCACTGAATCGATGCGTCCGAGACCGGCATTGGTTCCTTTCTCGGAAAATACGGAATCACCTCTGGGGCCGACCACAAGGACGTAAAACGTGTCGGCTGAGACCGGATTGCCGATCGAATCCAGCGACTTGATCACCATGGAGATGGAGTCCTCCGGCGTCACCGTTCCGGACGATGAATTGTTCACAATGCCATAGCCGCTCGCGCCTGCGGCCGCGCACACCGTAACCATCAGAATGACGATGAGATACTTCATGGCAAGACCTTCTCCATTCGGGCAAGGGGTAACGGGTTCAAGTTGTAATCGAGGATCATCCCCAGCAGTGATTTTCGTCGTCGCACGGCGGCAGGATTGGCGGTACCAGTATGGTAGACGACTTTGATTTTGGGACG
>JBGOTX010000114.1:0-6252 GCA_041476705.1 Candidatus Zixiibacteriota bacterium | reverse complement strand
CCGGAAGTACTCTTTGAGCTTACGTGAATCCATGGGCCTCATCGTTAAAGGTAGCGTGGAAACAATACCGCAATTGAATCAGATTGACAAGGGGGAAAGCAACCGGGCAATCGCCGCAGACTTATGCGGCTACAAAGTTAATGATCAAGGCCAAGGTAATTCCGGACCAACCGCTCGTTGGGCTCGACAAACCATGGTTCCAGCCGTTGCAACCACCGTCGATGAAAATCCACACCTGATTGGTTGCGCGTTGTATAGTCGATCATGAACATACCCTGATAAGCGCTCGGGACGAGAGAATCGCGCGACAAAACTTCGGACAACAATGCCCCCGCCTCCGCATAACGACCTAATTGCATAAGTGAGAACGCTTTGGGCACAAGCAAATGAGCGAACGGGGTGTCGGGGAAAAGACGAATCGCCTGATCAAAGTGCTTGATCGCCTCCTGGTTTTCGGCCTCATCAGTGCCTATCGCACTGATTCCCTGAATCATCTGATCGACATATGCAAAAGGATATCGAACCACAATATCGCCGGTCAACGGGTGCATTTTCTTGAAGGCATTGTTCACTTGAGACGTAAGATTTCCATTCGGGTCGGGAGTGTACCAGGTGAGCGGTTGGTATGACTCCACAAACTGTCTGTACAGAAAAAGCGCCTTCTCGGCGGGCGCCGACGGTTTGATACCGGTGGAGAACACGATATAATCGGGCGCCTGAGACAATAAGTATGCGCTGTTGTGATGCTGCTCCTTCCATGTTGATTGTAGACCGGCAATGGGCCGCTCAGGGTGTCGGGCGATGGTCGAGTCGGTGAGGCCGAGCATGTCGATCACCCGGTGGCCAAGAAGTTCATATCCGAATGCGCCGATGGTCGTTGAGGCCGCCGTGAAATCTGTCCCATCGGCGGCTCTGATTGCCCGCGCCTGGAATCCGAGATTGTACACCAATCCCTTCTCACTACCATTGTACGACATCACCACCTCACGGGGGAGTGTCCAGGTCATCCACAGGGTGATGATCGCAATCAGGAACAACACCATCTGCCGGGTCTTCACCGTCAGCTTCTCCACCAGCGCCCACACCGACTGCACCAGCAACAGCGCGCTCACCCCCACCATCGGCACATAGAACCGATGCACCTTCAACACATCACCCCCGATCAGCGTGATATACACCATATACCCCACCACCAGCCACCACACCTTCTGCTGGCTCAGACTCAACCGCTTCATATAGAGCAGTATCCCCCCAACCACCAAACCAACCCCGTAAAAACCATAATGCTGGAGAAACTGCCAGGTGTACTCCCACCCGTTCGCCAATTGATCCACATGAAAACTCGTCTTCGCATAGAACGGATTCGGCAGGATCCCGTGATAATACCCCAGCTTGAATCCCACCATCGGTAAACTCAAGACCAAGGCGGCCATGGTCGCGTACAGCGAGAATCGGGGTAGCCGCCGCTCGACTATCCCCTCGGCGATCAGCAACACCCCGCACACCACCGCTCCCTCGGGACGTAACCAGACCGCCAGCACCATCCCGAATATCAACAACCAGCTCCGACGTATCCACCACAGGATCACCAACCCCACCGACACCGAAAACGCCGCCGTCTCCAAGCCCGCCGGCGACCAGTACGCCACACTCTGGTTGATCCCCACCAGATACGCCACCAACAGCGCGTACCACTTGCCTTTCTCCCCCAATACTTCCTTCGCTATCAGATAACTGACGATAACGATCAACGCTCCCAGCACATATCCCGTAATCTTTGACACCAACACAAACTTTAATCCCCACGATCCCCACATCAGCAGGTACACCACCCAGCCAAAGTTGGTGAACCCCTCGATCCGTTCCCCGATATTGTACACCAACCCGTGCCCGTTCAAATAATTCTGCACATACCGGTACGAGATGTACGCATCATCCTGCGTGAAATCCAAACTCACCGCTATCCATATGAATAGAGCCACCGCAGGCAAAACCAGCAACAGGCCTGTCAGTCTGGGTTTCACGGCGATTGCCCGACGATTAACTTGAGAGAAGGGAAGAGTAGAGCGAATCGTATTTACGGGCGGCGATCGCCCACGAGAAATCAGTCGACATCCCGGCCTTGATCAGCCGGTTCCAAATCCGCTTCTTGGGAAAAACGGTCATGGCTCGAGAGATCGCCCCGATCATCGCCTTGGAATCGTATTCATCGAAAACGAACCCGGTGCCTGTTTTGGCGGAGGGGCTAAAATCCTGTACCGTATCGGCCAGTCCGCCGGTGCGCCTTACAATCGGCACCGTGCCGTACTTGAGAGAATACATCTGGTTCAATCCGCTCGGCTCGTAGCGTGACGGCATCAGAAACATATCGGCGCCCGCCTCGATGCGGTGAGCCAGCGCGTCGTTGAAAGTCAGATAAACTTTCAGCTTATCGGGGTATTGTTTCTGCCAGTCGGACAACAGGTCGTGGTATTTCTGGTCTCCCGCACCGAGTACGATCATCTGAATATTCAGGGCGAACAATTCATCGACCGCCTCGGCGATGAGATCAAATCCCTTCTGTTCGACCAACCGGGTGACCATGCCGATAAGCGGCGCGTTCTCGCGAATCGGCAGGCCGGCATCGCGAACCAATTCGACCCGGCATTGCCGTTTACCGGAAAGATTCTTCAGATGATAGGTGCGCGGAATCAGGTGATCGCGCGACGGCGACCAGACGGTATAATCGACGCCGTTGAGAATACCCATAACATCGGATCCGCGCTGCGTGAGCACCCCCTCAAGACCGCCGCCGAATTCCGAAGAACTCTTGATTTCGTGGGCATAGGTTTCAGACACGGTCGTGACCCGATCGGCCAGCGCTATTCCCGCTTTTAGAAAATTCACTTTGCCGAAGAACTCGACCGGGCCTCGTACCGGATAAAAATACCCCTCGGGCAAACCCAGATGAACGAATCGCTCGCCCGGGAATAATCCCTGATACCCGATATTGTGTATGGTGAGCACGGTGCGAACGCCGGAGAACGATGGATCACCGAGGTAGCGCGTCTTCAGAAAAGCCGGAACGAGGGCGGTCTGCCAGTCGTGCAGATGAATGATATCCGGCTTCAAGTCAAGCCCTCGCATCGCTTCAAGGGCCGCCAAGCTGAACATCGCAAACCGCTCATCGTTATCGGCGTAATCTTTGCCGGTGCGGGGATCAACATACATGTCCGGCCGATCAAAGTATGTTTTGTGACCAATAAGGTACGTCGTGACTTTCGATTTGTCTGCGGCGTACCGTTCAAGTGAAAACGAGGTGGTCTTGCCGCCGAGATTGACGTTCGGACTGTTTTCAAGGGTGGTGGTCCGGCCGCCCGAGGTGGTGATACCGGTATATCGGGGCAGAAACACCGCGACCTCGTGCCCCAACTGGGCCAGCGCCGATGGAAGCGCCCCCATGACATCGCCCAGGCCTCCGGTGCGGGCCAGCGGCGTCGCTTCCGGGGTGATCATCGCGATCCGCAGTTTACCCATTGGATCCGGTCATCCTGAGGGTTTCACTCTCCCGGCGGGCCTGCACGTCGATCTCGCGCAAGAACGCCGCGGCATCTTCGGGAGACGTCGGATTGATATAAAACCCCGATCCCCACTCGAAACCCGCCACCTTGGTTAGTTTCGGAATGACCTCAAAATGCCAGTGGAAGAACTCGTGTGACTCGCGTGAAATCGGCCGCGTATGCAATATGAAGTTGAGAGGCGGATTATTCAGCGCATACTTGAGACGCGCCAGCGTGTCCTTCAAACACCGGGCCAGCGTCAGGTATTCGGCATCGCTCATTTCCAGGAAACTCGACTGATGGGTTTTGGGAATAATCCAGGTCTCGAACGGAAAGCGCGAGGCGAACGGTTCGAATGAAATGAACGCATCATGATCCTTCACCAGACGGGAGTGATCGTCTATTTCCTGCCGTATGATATCGCAAAAGATGCATCGTTCCTTGAAGTCGAAATATTTCTTCGCCCCTTCGATTTCCTCGGTCACCCGCTTCGGGATGATCGGCGTGGCGATCAACTGACTGTGCGAGTGCTCGAGCGAAGCGCCGGCCGCCTCGCCGTGATTCTTGAATATCAGAATATACTTGAACCGCTGATCGCGCTCCAGATCGACCATCCGCTCGCGGTAGGCCCACAGCACGTCGCGCGCCTCCCAGTCGGACATATCTACAAGATCGCGGCCGTGATCCGGCGTTTCGATGATCACTTCATGCGCGCCCACGCCGGCCATCTTGTCGTAGATGCCGTGCGGCTCCCTATTTGTGGAACCCTCGATCACCAGCGCCGGATACCGATTCGAGATGACGCGCAAGCGCCATCCCGGACGATTCGGCTCGCTGTTGGGCTGGCGGTACGCCAGGACCTCCGGCGGCGTGGCCGTCTCGTTGCCGGGGCAAAATGGACACATCGTGGGGTCGCTTTTCGCGGGAACGGAACTAAAGGCCGACGGACGCTTGCCGCGTTCCGTATTGATGATCACCCAGCGGCCGATAATGGGGTCTTTGCGAAGTTCTGGCACCTGTGACTCCCGCGTTTGAGCAAATGATAGGTCGCGTCGACTACCTTGTCAAGCGGCACGCCCTGCCGCACCGACATCAATCAAACCGCACGCACCCGTCGGAATTGGCCACACCCTGGCACACTTTCTGGAGAATGGCGCGTTCGTACCCGGAGAGCATTTGTTTGCGGCGCTCGGTCGTGCGCGCCGCCGTTTCGAGCGCCTTATCGAACTGGTAATTATCCCAATGAGCCGAGTTCCCCCAGCGAAACGGGGGGACATCCTTGTCGGTTATGAGCGACCCGCCGAAAATATTACAGCACGGCCCAACGGCAATACCGGTGTTCAGAAGCGTGCCAATGCCGAACTTGGTGTGATCGCCGATGAACGATCCGACCTTGATCGATCCGGTATCGATTGCCTTGCCGTCGACCTGCACGCGGATGGTCGCGTAATTATTCTTGAGATCCGAATTGGTGGTCATGGCCCCGAAATTAACCCATGACCCGACATAGCTGTGACCGATAAAGCCGGCGTGGTATTTGTTCACGTACGACTGAAAGATGCTCGCTTCGATTTCGCCGCCGATCCGGCTGGTCTCGCCGATCGACACTTCCGCGAATTTACCCGCGCCCACAATGGAGTTGGGGCCAATAGCCGAGGGACCGTACACTGCCGCATGCGATTCCACGCGCGTGTTGGCGCCGATATACACCGGACCGCGCGAGGCATCGATCACCGCTCCCGGCATGATCGTCGCCCCTTTGCCAAGAAAAACCCTCTCCTCGTTGACCACGAAGGCCCCGGCATGCACCTGCGCCATGTCGCTGTGTCTGAGATCAAGGCGTTGAAAATCTTCGGCGATTTCTTCGTCGATATCGCTCACAATGTCCCAGAGATACTGGAACAACGAAGCCGTGGTTTGCAGGTCGGGGAAGTTTGCTGTTTCCCCTTGGTACACCTTGACGTACTCGGCCCCGGTCGTAACTTTCGAAGTGTGATTGACCAGTGGAGCGCGAAACAACACGGCGACTGTTTCCAGTTTATCGTTTATGAATCGGGTCGACAGTCTCCCACCGCGCATCTGCTGCACCAGGTTTCCCCAGGACCGAATCCGACCATTGACAAAAAGGACGTCTTCCCCGTCATCGCGCTTGATGATATTGACCGGCACATCGGGATAGGTATGCCCGGTCAATTCTGAAATGTCGTCTCTCGTCAGCAGGACGAGCCGGGCGTCGGGGAAATACCGGTGCGCGCGCTTGAACAGCGGGACAATTCCTGCCCGCAACGCGGCGACCGGCCTTGACCAGGTCAGCGGGAAAAACTGTCGAAAAGCGTCGTCTTCATACACGCAGATAGTCACGAACATCCCTTTCCAACGACTTAGCGCCCAACGCGCCACTTCTTAGCGTAGGTATCGGCAATTTCCTTTCCTGCCAGATACTCGGTTACCTGCAACGAAAAGGCCATGGCCGCCCCGGGTCCACGACCGGTGATAATATTGCCGTCGATCGTTACATCGGCCCCCGTCACGTTCGCCCCCGCCGAGGCCAGTTTGTCGTCGAAACCCGGGTCGCCGGTCGCTCTTTTCCCTTGCAGAATGCCCGCAGCTTCACCCAGCACATGACTGGGCGCGGCACAGATCGCGGCCACCAGTTTGCCTTCCCGATGATGCCGGCGCACCAGAGCGACGACCCGACTGTCCGCCGCCAGGG
>JBGOTX010000113.1:0-6321 GCA_041476705.1 Candidatus Zixiibacteriota bacterium | reverse complement strand
CGGCTTTATGACCGGTTTGTCGAACTGGTCAAGGCCACCGGTCTGGTGACACACACCGGGCAATTCGGCGCGAAAATGGAGGTCCGACTGACCAACTACGGCCCGGTCACTATATTGCTTGAACATGATGTTCCCCAACATCCGTGAACTGTCGCATCGCTTTGTGCTGACGCTGGCGTCGGGCTCGCCGAGGCGGCTACAGTTCATGGAAGAGATCGGCTGTCGCTTCGTAGTTCAGACGCACGAGATCGAAGAATCGCGGCGTCCGGGCGAGTCCCCTTTCCCGTTCGCTCTACGTTTGGCTGAAGAAAAGGCACTCGCAATCGAGGACAAAAGCAGTGCGATCATCCTGGGATGCGATACAATCGTGGTCGTCGGCGATATTGTTCTGGGTAAGCCGCGTTCCAGAGATGAAGCCTTCAGCATGCTGTCTATGCTGTCCGGCCAGCACCACCGGGTTTGCACCGCGCTGGCCTTTGTTCGCGAGGGACGGGTGATTTGCTCCGATTACGATGTCACCACCGTGTATTTCCACTGGGTCTCATCCGACCAGATTTGGCAGTATATCGCCAACGGCGAACCCATGGATAAGGCCGGCGCCTACGGAATTCAAGGAATGGGGGGGTTTTTGGTTGACAGAATAGAGGGGAATCTTGATACTGTCATCGGCCTTCCTCGGCATCTACTGGACGATATGGCCGCGGAGATACTTCGTAACTCGTAGAAATGTTGGTGGTATGTCAGAGCTACACATAAGGTTAGGCGAGGCGCTTAAACTAGAGCGTCAAGGCAAAAATCTTGTTTTGGCTGATCTCGCGGCCCAGCTCCGGACCTCGGAATCAAACCTTGAGCGAATTGAAGCCGGCGATGTCACGGCGTTTGCCTCTCCCGTTTATTTTTCTTTGTACGCAAAGTCGTACGCTGAATCTCTGGGGGTTGACTACGGTCGGACCATGGACGCGATCCGTGAAGACATCGGCGAAACCGCTGAGTCGCTTGTTCCCGGAACGGCGTCAGCCCCGGATGCGGTGCCGTCTGTCGCCGCCGAAGTAACGCAGGAACCGGCCCGCCGCGAAAAAAGCAACCGCATGTTCATTGGGATTGTGGCCGTGACAATTCTCACTGCCGCGATCCTGGCCACCTGGTGGCTGATCCAGAGCGGAAGCAGGCGAGTGGCAATTCCGGCCAGTGTCGAGCGGTCATCGACTCCGCCTTCGACATCTCTCTTTGACAGTAATTCAGCGTCGACTACTTCCGACTCGATTGCTCTGACGCTGAGCTTGATCGCGCGCGGCTCAAGCTGGGTATCGCTCATGGCCGATGGCGACACGGCGCTGTTTCGGACTTTTTCGCCGGGTGAGACCCTGGCCGTGTCGGCTCAAAGGCAAATGATTTTGACCATCAGTTCGCCCGCCCAGATCGATCTTCAACTGAACGGCCTTCCGGCCAAGCTGGCAGACCGATCCGGCAGGATTTCGAATGTGGTCGTCACACCGGCTAATTTCCGGGCGTTTACCGGCGGACCGCCGCCGGATACCGCCCTTGGTCCGATTATTGTAGATTCGGCCGGCATACCGGCCCAGCCGGCGCCCAAAGATGCTCCGAGGGCGACCGGAACGGGGAGGTAGATTTATGTGGTTTAAGAACCTCATTGCGCGAATTCAACTGCGACGGTACAAGTCTCAGGTGAAGCAGGCGACGTGGAACTTTCCCTCTGACATCATGAAGCCCAAGCGGGTTCTGGTTTGCCTTCCCGAAGGTCTTCGGGAGCTGACGCTCGTCAAGAGCTTTTTGCCCACCATCAATTACCTGTTCAAACCGGCGGACATTACCCTGTTGGCCATGCCCGGCATCAAGGTGACCGACATTTATCCACGCAAGGGAGTCCAGTTGGTAACGCCGGGCGTTGACCAGATGAATTGGAGCGGCCTGCCCAAAAAGAGTTTTCTCAAGGCGCTTCAGGACAGCAAGTTCGATATGCTGCTCGATATGAGCATAGATTCGACGGACTTCATGTCGGCGGTTCTGCTCAGCTTCCCGCACGCGGTGCGGATCGGGCGGGGGAATCATCTGGGGAATCCCTACTACAACTTCGAGATCAAAACCAAGTACTTACGCGACGAGCGCAATATCTATCGGTCGATGCTGGCCACGATCGGGCAGACCATCAACCGAAACATCGACAACGTTCTATCGGCGGATGTCGGTTCGCAATAGCGGAGGGGATGTGTACCTTAAACAGCTTGATATACTCGGATTCAAGTCCTTTGCCAATAAGACAACGGTCAAGTTCGCAGGCGGTGTCACTGCGATTGTCGGCCCCAACGGATGCGGCAAGACCAATATTCTCGACGCCCTTCGCTGGGTTTTGGGCGAACAGCGCCCTACTCGACTGCGCGGCGGAAAGATGGAAGAGGTCATTTTCAATGGGACACGCGACCTCAAACCGCTGGGTATGTCCGAGGTCTCCCTCACCGTCATCAACGACCGAAACGTTCTTCCGACCGAGTACAACGAAGTTCAGATTACGCGTCGTTTGTTCCGGAGCGGCGAATCAGAATACCTGCTCAACAAGGTCCCCTGCCGGCTCAAAGATATCACCGATCTGTTTGTGGATACCGGCATGGGGGCGCACTCGTATTCGGTAATCCAGCAGGACATGGTCGATTCCGTGATCTCCGACAAGGCGGAGGAGCGGCGCTTTCTGTTCGAAGAGGCGGCCGGTATCACCAAATACAAACAGCGCAAGAATGCGGCTTTGCGGAAACTGGAATCGACCGACCAGGACCTGCTTCGCCTGAAGGACATTTACGACGAAGTCAAAACGCGGTCCAACTCGCTGTATCGTCAGCACAAAAAAGCCGAGCGGTATCAGGCCATGGCCAACGAAATCAAGGCCTGGGAGATATATCTGACCGCCACGCGCGTCCGGTCAAGTGAAACCGAGCGACGTCAGCTCCAAGGTCAGCGCGAAGCGTTGTCGGATCAAAAACTTTCCCGTGAAACGGCGCTGGATGCGCTCTCAGCCCAACTGGAATCGGCCCGCACCCAATTACTTGACAATGAGCAGTTGTTAAACGCCGCCGGCGCCGAGGTCTACCAGCTTTCGGAACAGGCGCACGGGTTTGAGCGCGAAATCTCGATCCTGGGCGAGAAAAAAGCCGCCGCGGGCCTGCTCATTGAAAAGAATCAAACTGAAATTTCGGGTGTTGAGCAACGGTTCACCGCTCTGTCCGATCAGATCCTTGCGGCCGAAGGGGAAGTCAACGGACTAACCGAGCAGTTACAGACCGTGACGACCGAACTTCGCCAGGCGGAAGCGGCGCAGGCAGAAGCCGACCGTCGGCTGATGGAAGCCCGGATGACGCGAGAAGATCGGAACGCCCACCTGATCGAATTGGAAGGACGGATTTCTTCGGGCAAAACCGAAGAACAGTCCCTGCGCGAGCAGGAAAACGAACTGGTCTCGCTCGCGCAAGCACTGTCTTCAGCCGCTGATGAAGCCCGGGGAAAACAATCTGTCCTGACAACTCAGCGCAATCAACAGATGGACAAGGTGCAAGTATTCGTTGATCGGCGCCGCGACCTCGATGACCAGCAAGCGGTGCTGGGCGCCCGCATAGAATCACTGGTGGACAAGGGCGAGGAATTGTCGCTCGAAATTGCCAACTTAGCGGCCTCGGTCGAGGCCTGCCAGGCCCGCCGTCACTTGCTCGAAGAGATGACGCTTCACTACGAAGGATATGAATCCGGAACGGTGGCGGTCTTGGAGCGAAAAACCGACTGGCCGGGGATCGATGGGACGGTCGCTGAACGATTCGTGCCGGTTGAGGGGATGGAAGCGGCTCTCGAAGCGGCGCTGGGCGAAGTCTCCCGTTATGTGATTTGCCGCGACCGTCGATCGGCTGAGTCGATAATTGCATTCCTGCGCGAAAACCGAAAAGGCAGAATTGGCATCGTGGTACCCGATTCGGGGACAATCAATCCCGCGATCAGGCGCCCGGAATTGAATCAGCCGGGTATTGTCGGATGGCTCGACGCTTTTGTCTCGACTGACGACGCTCTGCGGCCGCTGATGGAGGCGGTATTGGCCCGCACGGTCGTGTTCCGCGCCGGTACCTCCCCCGACGAGGTTCTGGAACGTCTCCCCTATGGATTCCGCGCTGTCTCTACCGATGGCATCCTGTACAGCAAGAATGTCGTAACGGGCGGGTCGGATGATTCTTTTCCCCTGTTCCGCCGCAAAGAGCGCCTATTGGAACAGGAGAGCCAGATCGCTCAGTTGAGCGGCCGACTCGATGCGTTCAAAGAAAGCAAGAATCAGGTTACGGCTGAATTGGGCGCGGCGAGAGCGACCTCGAGCGAGGTCAGTTCGACGCTTGAATCTCTGGCCGAAGAAATCGAGACCGTCCAGCATGCGCTGGCCGAAACCGACTTTTTACTGCGCTCTTTAGCCACCGAGTTCGACCGAGTGGAGAAGGAAAGGCAGACCGCTAATCAGAAACTGGAACGGATTCGCGGTCGCCAGTATACGCTGGAGCTCGATACCACCCGACTCGCGGAGCAAAAGAGCACTCTGACGAGCAGTCTGAGCGGTGAGTTGGCTCGAATTGACGAGGTGGAGCGCGCCGCCGCCGAAGCGCTGGAACGACTGTCGCGCCTTCAGGTGTCCGAAATCGAGTGGCGGAGCAAAGTCCAGCAGGCGGAAAGCCGCATCGGCCATCTTCGCGAAATCGCCGGCGAACTGGAACAAACCCGGCTGAGCAAAGCCGAAGAAATCGAGCGGGCCCGTACCGAGATCGGTTCATCAGCCAACCGAGTATCCGGTCTAGAACTTCAACTCAAAGAGATCTTTCTGGCACGGGAACAGCATGCTCTACGCCAGGAAAAGCTTCGGGCCGATCAGAACTCTCTTATGGCGGCCACAACCGCCATCGATACCCACGCCAAACAACTTCGGGCCGAGCGGGATGAATGCTCCGACCAGATGCACGCCCTGGAGACCAAGATCAGCGTTATTCATTCCGAACTGAACGGCATCATCGCTCGCATGCAGGAAGAGCATTCGGTGGACGTCACGACGGTTGAAATTGTCAACCCGAACACCGAGATGAACGACGACCAGGCCCGTGAACGTATGCACCAGCTCAAAGAACAACTTCGTAATTTCGGCGCGGTCAATTTACTGGCGCTTGACGAATACAAAGAAGCCAGCGAGCGAGAAAAATTCCTGGGCGAGCAACTCAAGGATCTGACCGCCGCCCGGGACGATCTGACGTCGACGATCACCCAGATCAACCAGACCGCCCGACAAATGTTTATCGAAACGCTCGACAAGGTCCGGGCCAATTTCCAGCGCCTGTTTGTCGAACTCTTTAACGGCGGCGAGGCCGATGTTCAACTCGAAAATCCGGAGGACCCGCTCGAATCGAATATTGAAATCACGGCGCGTCCCCGAGGCAAGAAGCTGTTGTCGATTACGATGATGTCCGGTGGCGAGCGCGCCTTGACAGCCATCTCGCTGTTGTTCTCGCTCTACCTGGTCAAACCGTCGCCGTTCTGCATTCTGGACGAAATCGACGCCCCGCTGGATGATGCCAACTGTCAGCGCTTCCTTAGAATCATCCGGTCGTTCTCCCGACAGACGCAGTTCATCACGATCACGCACAACAAGATCACGATGGAAGCGGCTGACAATCTCTATGGCGTCACCATGGAACATCCGGGCGTTTCCAAGCTGGTCGGGGTGCGGTTCGGTCGCAACGGCGACAACGGCGACAGCGAAGCGGTGTCGGTTGAAATCACCGCGTCCGAGGACGAACTTCCTGAATCGATCAAAGAGCGTCTGTCGTCGGAAGTCACGATCGCGCCCGACGATGCTCCTCCCTCGTCCTGATCGGCCGGCATGTTCTCAGTTTTCGACAAACTCAAGAAGTCGCTGGCCAAAACCAAAGAAGCGATCATCGGTAAGATCGCCGAGGTCGTGGCCGGGCGGAAGATCGATCAGGACCTGATCGACGAACTTGAGGAAGCGTTGATCGAGGCCGATGTCGGCGTGCAGGCCACCCATCGATTGATCGAAAGAATCCAGACGGCCGCCCGTGAGCAGAAGGTGACCGAGGGCGAGCAGGTTATGGAGTTGCTAAAGGACGAGATTGCCGCCATCCTCGCGCGAAATGTCCGCCCAAACGGTTTCGAGGGAAAGGCCCGGCCGATCATCTGGCTCATAACTGGAGTCAACGGCGTCGGCAAGACGACCACGATCGGCAAACTGGCCGCTTACTTCGTTTCTCAAGACAAGAAGGTTATGATTGCGGCCTG
>JBGOTX010000112.1:0-6336 GCA_041476705.1 Candidatus Zixiibacteriota bacterium | reverse complement strand
TATCTGAGCGCCGACCAATTCGGTCGTCTGGATGAGGAGTTCGAAGGTGAGTATGTCGGGATCGGTGTCAGTGTCATCCGCGATCCGGCCGGGCTATTGGTGATGTCGGTGCGCGAAAACGGCCCGGCCTCACAAGCCGGTCTGCTCACCGGAGACGTCATTTTTAAGATCGGCGACACCGCGCTCATCGGTTTTGACGCCGCTCGGTCGATTGGTCTGCTTCGCGGTGTCGAGGGGTCATCGCTTTCCGTGACCGTCTTCCGAGCCGCCACCAGAGACACGCTGATTGTCAAAATCAGCCGGCGCAAGCTCGATATCGTGCACGTGGCTTTTGCCGGGTTCACTCCTGATTCCATGCTGTATATCCGGGTGCTCGACTTTGAGGGCGGCGCCTCCCGTGATATAGAAAGCGCGATCGACTCGCTGATGATCGAACCGAAGCGGCGCCCACGCGGCCTGATTCTCGATCTGCGCGGCAATCCGGGCGGCCTGTTCAACGAAGCATACCAGACGGCCAATCTTTTTCTGGAGGAAGGCCGGTTCATCGTCGGAACCGAATCACGCTCGCGGTGGAAGGTCGAAGAGGTGCGCGCGAACGGGGAGGACATCACCGGCGGGCTTCCGATGGCCGTGCTGGTGGATCGCGGTAGCGCCTCGGCCGCGGAAATAGTATCCGGCGCTCTCCAGAAGAACCAGCGGGCGGTGCTGGTGGGCGACACGACTTTCGGCAAGGGACTCGTACAGGGATTCACCCGGTTTTCAGAGGGCGACGGCATGAAGTTGACTATTTCGCGCTATTTTCTGCCGGGTCACGTTTACTTAAATGAAGTTGATAGCGTGGTGCACGACTCCGGCACGGGGCTCGTCCCCGACCATTTGTTCGATTTCATAGAGCGTCAGCCGTTCCCGATCGAGTTGGAGCGGTCATTGCTCTTATCGAAGTTCGCCCATGCGCACGAAGCCGAGATTCTTGCCACTGACTCCGCGCTCACCATTGATCGACATCTGGCTGAACAGTTTGAGCGATTTGCCCTCGACAGCGGGTTCAAATACGTTTCAGTTGAAAGCGAAGTGGCCTCGCTTATCACCGATATCGGTCGGCTCGATCAAGCCGGAACCGAAGTCGTGGCGGCGGCCGCACATCTGGTGTCGATTGCCAGACAGCGCGATTCGGCGCTGTTCGCCGACTACTCTGCGTACATAGAAACCCGCCTGCGCCAAATTGCCATCGAGCACCGGTACGGGGTTTTCCAAAGTTATGCCCGGGCGGTGGTGAAGGACCGCCCCGATATCCGGTACGCCGCCCAAATCCTGAAAGCACGCCCGTGATCGCGCCGCTGTTGTCTTACCTGTTTTGCGGTACTCTGGCCGGCTTGCTGGGTGGGTACTTGGGACTCGGCGGCGGCATTGTCATTGTGCCCTACCTGACTATGCTCGCGGGTATCGATATGAAGATCGCCGTGCCGGTATCGGTAACGGCTATCGTCGTGAATTCGATATCGTCTTCGACTGAATACATCAAGCGCAACATGGTTGATTTCGAATTGATGGTGTCGCTCGGCATCTTCATGACGCTCGGCAATATCGCCGGAAGCTTGATCAGTCCGCTTGTGCCGGTATCAGGTGTGCAGTTTCTGTTCGGCCTGACGCTGTTGTACACGGCTTACAGCTTCATCCGTCAATCCGACAACGGATCGGTCCCCACCCGACCCGCCCACGAGCACAGGCATTTCTATCTGGCGCTGGTTGTCGCTTTTTTCACGGGTGCGCTCGGTGCGTTGATCGGTGTCGGAGGCGGGATTATCATCATTCCGTTCATGTTTGTAGTTTTAGGTCTGCCGCTTGCAACAGCCCGGGGCACTTCATCATTCTTAATCGGCGCCTCGACCTCGGCATCGGTCGCGGTCTATCTCTGGTCCGGAAGAATCGACCTGACCGTCGTCCCGCCGCTTTTGGTGGGGACGATTATCGGCGGAAAAATCGGCGGATACTTCGGCACGTTGGCCAAACCGAAGGCGGTCAAGCTCCTGTTTTTCGCCCTCTTGCTGTATCTGGCCGGACGATTTATCTATCTGGCTGTAGGTGAATGGGTAGCATGACTGACATACGGAACAACACCCTGCTGACGCGGATTCAAAATATCTGGCAGTACATCCTGTTCTGCTGGTTCCTTGCCGTGACCATTCTGGCGGCAATCGGGGGAAGCTTGGCCGCATACCTCGCCCGGACGGGGATCGCCCTGATTCTGGTCGCCATTCTGACCGTTCTCCTCACTCTGGCACGACAGTTTCACGCCGAGGGGAAACGAAATTGGATGTTCCTGTGTTATGTACTTATTGGAATCCTCGCAGCCACCGCGTTACTCAAGTATCTGGTGCATTGATGGTACACCCGACCGCCGTATTCTGTGACTTTGACGGAACAATCTCCCGCCGCGATGTCGGGTATTCGATGTTTCATCATTTCTCCGGCGGCCGAAACGATGCCCTTCTGCCGGACTGGAAATCTCTGCGCATGTCGAGTCGCGAGTGCCTGTTGGCCGAGGCGGCGATGGTCACTGCTTCCAGAGATGAAATTCTTCGCTTTATCGAGCCGTTTGAAATCGATCCCGGATTTGTCGCCTTTGAGCGGCTGTGCCGGGTCAATCAGGTTCCGCTTTTCGTCATATCCGACGGTCTGGATTTTTACATTAATACCATCCTCGGTCGCGCCGGGCTGGGGCATTTGCCGGTCATGTCGAATACCGGGCATCTCAACGGGCACGGTATTGAGATCACTTTTCCCTGGACCAACCACTCGTGTACCCGGTGCGGCAATTGCAAGGGAGAGCGGATGGCGGAGTACCGGCTGGACCACGACGGGGCTGGGCGCCAACTTGTCTTTGTCGGCGACGGGTATTCCGACATCTGCGCGGTAACACAGGCCGATCTTCTTTTGGCCAAGAAAGATCTCGCCCACTATTGCCGGGAGAAGGACATTGCGCATATTCCGTTTGCGGACTTCTTTGAAGTCGCGGATATTCTTGTCCGACATGAATACCTACAGCGATGAGACGAAGCCCGGGAACGGAAAGGTGACGACGTGAAAGCGATACTGATGGCCGGCGGCTTTGGGACCAGACTTCGTCCCCTCACCATGAACGTTCCCAAGCCGATGGTGCCGATCGGCAATATCCCGATGATGGAACATGTCATACTTCTGCTGAAGCGGCACGGCATCACCGACATCACCGCCCTGCTTTACTATCAGCCGGACCTGATCTCGAGTTACTTCAAGGACGGTTCATCGCTGGGTGTGAATTTGTCGTACGCCCTTCCCGATGACGACTACGGTACCGCCGGAGCGGTGCGGTACGCCGCCGCCGACATGAAAGAAACTGTGCTGGTCATTTCCGGCGATCTGGTCACCGATTTTGATTTGAGCGCCGCCATTGGCTGGCACAAAGAACATGAATCTGAAGCGACTATCGTACTCACCCGGATCGAGAACCCGCTCGCGTACGGAATCGTCATAACCGAGCCCGACGGCCGTGTCGCCCGCTTTCTGGAGAAACCGACCTGGAGCGAGGCCTTTTCCGATACCATCAACACCGGCATCTACATATTGGAGCCGAGCGCGATCGAGATGATCCCGCCGGGGCGAAACTATGATTTTTCTCAGAATCTCTACCCGCACATGCTCTCGCAACATCGCCGACTCTTCGGCACGATCATGGACGGATATTGGAAGGATGTCGGCAACGTCGACGAGTACCGCCGCGCCCATCAGGACCTGTATGGCGGCAATCTCCAACTCGAATTGAGAGGCGAGCAACAGCAGATCGGGAGCGCCCGGGTATTTATGGGGCAAAACGTTCGGATCGAAGAGGGCGCGCAGTTCGGCGGCACGATTATTCTCGGCGACGACGTGCATATCGAAGCCGGCGCTCATCTGCACAACTGCGCCATTGGACAGAGGACTCGGATCGGCCGCGGGTGTGAAATCAAGGAATCGGTCATCTGGTCGGATGTGATCATCGGGATCAACGCCCATTTCGCCAGCGTGATTGTCTGCCGCGGCACCCGTGTCGGTGAACGGGTCAATCTGCAGGAGAATGCCATTGTATCCGATGAGTGCACGATTGGCAGTGGCGCGACGGTGAAGGCAAACTGCAAAATCTGGCCGAATAAAACCGTCGATGAAGGCGCAACCGTATCGTCCTCGCTGGTCTGGGGCGACAAATGGAACCGCGAACTGTTCACCGATTCCAAAGTCACCGGCCTGGCGCTCAACGAAATCACCCCCGATATGTCGGTGCGATTCGGCGCCGCGCTCGGCGCAACCCTCGGACAGGGGGCGGCCGTGGTCACCAGTCGCGATGCGTCCGATGTCTCCCGGCTCCTGCGTCGCGGTTTGATCGCCGGGCTGTTGTCCGCCGGCGTGAATGTCGCCGACCTTGAAGCTATGCCGGTGCCTGTCATGCGGTATGCGCTCACCAAGCGCAAATTCGCCGCCGGTATCTATGTCCGCCATAACCCCGATGATTACCGCCAGCTGGATATCATCGTGCTCGACGGCTCCGGCCTTGATATGCCGCCGGCGAAACTAAAAAAAATTGAACGAAACTATTTCGGCGAGGATTACGAGTTGGCCTCGATGGACAAGATCGGCCATCTGGACACCCCACAACGAGTGCTCGATGACTACCGCGAAGCATTCCTGAGCGAAATCGATGTCGAGCTGATCAAGAAAGCCGGATTCAAAGTAGTGGCCGATCATTCGAGCGGCGCCTCGGCTCAGATTTTCCCCGCCCTGCCGACCATCCTCGGCTTGTCGAGCGTGGAGCTAAACGCCAATCCCAACCCGCGCAAGTTTTCATCGTCGGCCGATGAGCAGGCCCGCGCGGTGGTGCAGTTGTCGACCATTGTTACCTCGCTCAACGCCGATATCGGTTTCTTGTTCAACGCCGCCGCCGAAAAACTGACCGTGATCGACGAAACCGGAACCCCCCTCGACCCACAGCTTTTGCTGTTGATCGTCACCGACCTGTTCTGCCAGACGTCGTCACCCAAGCGTATCGCCGTGCCGGTGGGGGCGTCGATGGGGATCGATGAAATCGCGCGGCGACACGGCGTCGAAGTGATCCGCACGGCCGGCGATCACTTGGCTATGATGGATGCCCGCCGGAAAGGACAGGCGGAATTTGTCGGCGGCACGCGCGGCGGTTTCATTTTCCCCGGTTTCCAAATGGGGGCCGATGCTGTTTTAGCGGCCGTAAAGGTTCTCGAAATGCTGGCCCGCACCCAGACGCGAGTCGGCGAACTTCGCCGCAAATACGAACACTTTGCGCGGAGGTCGGTCTCGGTGCCGTGCCCATGGTCCAAGAAAGGTACCGTCATGCGCCGCCTGATCACCGACTCGAGCCACAAGAAACGCCAGCTTATCGACGGCGTCCGCATATTCGAAGAAACCGGCTGGGTGCTGGTCGCCCCCGACCGGATGAAAGCCTCGTTCAACATTCTGGCCGAATCCCTTTCGGATTCCGATGCCTCCCGCTTGATCAAACAGTATCGGACTCTTGTTGAGGAGAGCCAGAGTAATTAGTCTTCCGCAATTCGGGTCGTGAATTTCTTCGTAGGTCGGGTTGCGAAGTCGCTTCGGCGACGAGCTACCCGACAATCCCAATTGTTCCATGCGCGGCAGACATCCTGTCTGCCCATTGTCGACAAATAAGGAATGGCCGCCGGTTGTCGGGAACCGACGGCCATGAGTGAATGATAGGTTGGGAATCCGAAGTTCTGCCGAATCCCTCTGGCGAGGGCTGTCGGTGAGCACTATCCTCTTCTTGATTATTTGTACGCACCGCCTTTCTGAAAGTTTCAGCAATAATATCAACAAACCGGAGAGCGGGAGATAAGATGGCAGGAGCGCAGGGCTCCTGCCCTACAAATCTCGTCATCCGCAAGGTCCCGATTGGCCTACTTGAAGAAAATCGATCAACAATGTATCTTTCAGGCTCACCAACAGCCGGCTGGCCGATTTGCGCCGGGCTGGAAGCAAAGGGAACGTGATGGATTACAAACTTCGCACGCGCGTCAACAGCATCCTGATCGATGACCGGGTACCGGTCAACTCCGACATCATCGTACTCGGATGGGTCCGCACGGTCCGCACCGGCAAGGGAGTGGCGTTTGTCGAGATCAACGACGGCTCCTGCATGAAAAATATCCAGGCGGTGCTCACGCCGCCTGAAAAGTTCGGCGACCTGACACGCACTCTCACCGGCGCGGCGGTGCGTGTGAAAGGGAAGTTGGTGCCGTCGCAGGGGAAAGAGCAGAAATACGAACTGGCCGCCGC